>JBDSPM010000241.1:0-8929 GCA_039930325.1 Saprospiraceae bacterium | reverse complement strand
TCTTTTCGAATAACTATGGGAGTTCATTTACAGATTACACGCCGGGAATGGATCCTTATCCTAATAATGCTGTGCAGGGTTTTGCGATGGACAATTATTACGTATACGCAGGCACTTTTCTTGACGCGATGTGGAGGAGGCCTCAATCCGATTTTGGAATTATTCCGCCCTGTAGCACGGTTGTGACGAATGTCAACAATAGCGGCACAGGTTCTCTTCGTGATGCGATTTCGTGTGCACCATCCGGAGCAACGATCACCTTTAATTCAGGCCTGACTGATCAAACAATTACATTAACATCAGGTGAAATTACAATCAATAAAGATGTCACCATTGCAGGCCTGGGCATGACGCATTTAACACTATCAGGCAATAATGCATCTCGTGTCTTTCATTTACTTCCGGGAATAAATTTTACGGTGAAAGATCTCTCTTTGAAAAACGGGAATGCGGTTTCAAATGGCGGAGCTATTTATTCGGAAGGTCATCTGATTCTTCAGAATGTATTATTTCAAAATAATATTGGAAATAGTCTTCCACGGGCATTGACCATCACGGGTACATCAGTAGTTAATATGATGGGAACCGTAAATGTTAAAATATAGGAATATGAATGGTAATTTTCATTTAGGGGTATTTTAGAATGATTGAATTCTGCTGATTTATTGTTTTTATTGGTTTTATATTGAGATTAATTCACTATTGGCATTTTAGGGAGGCCTAAGGCAATGGAAATCGTCAAAAACTGAATAAACTTTCATAATTTTGGCCTTCTTTTGACCTTTAATTGCTAACGAACCATGTGTTTTTCAACGACAGCTAGCATCGGAGCCGGAGTAGCGTTAGGCCTCATCGGAACGCTATCCGTTAAGAAAGTAAAAGATCCGACTCAATACGCTCTTGCTGCTTTGCCCTTATTATTCAGTGTGCAACAATTTGCAGAAGGTGCTGTCTGGATGTCCCTGACACATTCGGGATGGGAGAGCTATAAAACAGTAGCTTCCATTGGTTTTCTGATCATTGCGCAGGCACTTTGGCCTATTTGCCTTCCGATCGCTATGCTGAATTATGAGAAGGATGAAAACCGAAAAAAAATCATCCGGATTTTCCTGGCAGCGGGCATCATTGTGGCTTGTTACTTCGTGGTCAACATGTTTATCCTGGGCGTGGATGCGAGCATCATCAATGATCATATTTATTACACCGTGAAATACCCAAGGAGTATTATGCCTTTTGCGGCTGGGCTTTATCTGGCTGCGACTATCGGACCTCCTTTATTGACGAGAAATCGAAAAGTGCAGGCTATGGGGATCCTGATCATGATCTCTTATCTCATCACCCGTCTCTATTTTCAGCCTGCGCTCGTTTCGGTGTGGTGTTTCTTCGGCACTGCCATTGGAATCCTCATTTATGCTGTACTTAGTGAAAAGCAAACATCCAGGGAAACCTTCGCCATGGCGATGAATGATCGGGGTGAGCATAGAGCATAGAGCAGTGGGACGGTTATTTGGAAGTCTTTTCTTTATACGTTACATTACCCTAAATGCAAGTCTTAATTTGCATTGATTGCGTTAATTTGCGAAAATTAGCGGCGAAAAAAAGCATAGAGTAATCAATTCGTGAAAATGCGCGTAATTCGTGGCAAAAAATTGAAGAGTGAAAAGTGAAAATTAATTTCTTCGTACTCTCCGTGCGCTTCGTGCAAGAAAGGTAAAGAGTGAATTTAATTTGAGTTAAATTGCGAAAATTAGCGGCGAAAAAAGCATAGAGTAATCAATTCGTGAAAATTCGTGTAATTCATGGCTATTTTTCCCCCATGAATTCTGCGAATTCTATTCCCCCGAGAGGGAACCTTAATTTGAGGTTTTCTCCCCCTTGAATTCTGCGAATTCTGTTCCCCCGAGTGGGAACCTTATTTTAAATTATTTACTTGTAAGCCTATAAATTACTATTTCATCTTGTTCAAGAAGTGCATTCCCAAATAAACACACGGCATCTGCCGGAATATCAATATTCATCCTTTCTCCGAAATTAATATTGACAGTAATTTTTTCATTTTCAAATGTTCGGGTAAATGAAATTCTGTCATCAGAATAAGTCAACTCTTCGTATTCTCCATATTGTAATGCTTTCTCACCATTCCTTAGTGAAATAAGTGTTTTGTAGCCATTCCATATCGAGGTGCTATCCTCCATTTGCATTTCCACATTTATTTCCTCATAATCTTCATGAATTTTAATCCAGGGTTTCTTTGCAGAAAATCCTGCAAAAGAATCAGCGTTCCACTGCATAGGACTGCGTGATTTATCCCGATTATGCTTGTTGGCTTCAGCCAGGGCATCTGTTTCATTTAATCCTTGAGCTCTTGCGAGTTCGTATTGTGTCCTTCCCTGGACGTCTATCATTTCGTCTATGGTATTTGCTTCAATATCACGCATCCCGATTTCTTCACCATAATAGATAAACGGGATTCCCCTGGCAGTGAGAGTCAGGGCAGCTAACGCAAGGGCTTTCTTCTCATTTCCATCTGCCAGTCGATCCATCATCCTGGGCATATCATGGCTGCTAAAGAATAATGTCGGATGGCTCTTCATATATATTTCCATATCCATAAGCTGATTGCTGATTCGCTCAGCCGAAAACTCAGGAATGCTGCCGAAATTAAAATTGAAAACTACATCCAGAAGATCTGCCGCCTGGTATTGTGATAACACTTCGATTTTGTCGCTGCCAATCTCTCCTACAATGAACCGGTCTTTATATTCACTCACCGTAGATTTGATCATCCGCATTGCATCCTTCACTCCCTTTTGATCAATATCATGTCGATGAATTTGTTTTCCATCTTCCATGGAATTATCATTCCAATCCTGATCTGTAGTTAAAAAATTAATTACATCAAGCCTGAACCCATCAACACCTATATCAAGCCAATACCGCAAAACGTTTTGTATTTCAACCACCACCTTCGGATTAGACCAATTGAGATCCGCCATAGTCCGGTCAAATTTGTGATAGTAATATTGATTGGTCAGTGGATCAGGTTCCCAGGCACTACCACCGAAGAAGGACTCCCAATTATTGGTCGTATCTCTCCAGATATAATATTCCCTGTAGGAATTATCTAAGGATTTTCTTGATTCACGAAACCAGGCATGATCCGTGGAAGTATGATTGAATACCATATCAATGATCACTTTAATTCCGCGGTGATGTGCAGCATCCAAAAAAGTAATAAAATCATCCGTAGTTCCATACGTTGTATCAATGTCCATGTAGCTTGACACATCATATCCATTGTCAACTTTAGGAGATTGGAGAAAAGGTGTAAGCCATATGCCCTTTATTCCCAGCGTTTGTAAATAGTCCAGCTTACCTGTCATGCCTTTGAAATCGCTGTACCCGTCACCATTCCCATCGCAAAAGCTGGGCATGTAAATCTGGTAAAAGACGGTTTCTTTCCACCAGGTCGATTTTTGGAATTTATCATTCATTGTGGCTAATGTACAATGGTTGCACAGATCTCTGCCTTAAGATGCCGCTCCTATGGAGCTCTGATATTTTTCTTTTCTTTCGGTTACAGAGATATCGCTCCGATGGAGCTCAAATCATGTATCACATTCCATCAAAAGCAAGAACTTTTAATTGCCCCGGGATTTATCCCGGGGTCTGGTAGGCATTGTGGAATGAATGGGCAAAAATTAATTGCCTCGGGATTTATCCCGGGGTCTGGTAGGCATTGTGAAATGAATGGGCAAAAATTAATTGCCCCGGGATTTATCCCGGGGTCTGGTTGGCATTGTGGAATGAATGGGCAAAAATTAATTGCCTCGGGATTTATCCCGGGGTCTGGTAGGCATTGTGGAATGAATGGGCAAAAATTAATTGCCCCGGGATTTATCCCGGGGTTTGGATTGAGCATAAATTTGGCTTTAGCCAATTGAGAATTGCTTCTATCCCATACCGTATCTTGCGGTCCGGAATTTGCATAGGTGTCTATATCAATTTCAGGATCCACAATCCCTAAAGCACCTCTTTAGATAATAGATTAAACTATGACCACAGAAAAAAGAAATGCCGACTTGCTCAAGGATAAGGCATTGAACAAATCCACAGCATTCAGCAGGGAAGAACGAGACAGATTGAGATTGAGAGGTTTACTGCCGTATGTCGTATCAAGCCAGGAAATACAGGTCAAGCGCATCCTTGGTAACCTGCGCAGGAAAGAATATGATATCGAAAAATATATATTTCTCTCTGCCCTCCAGGACCGGAATGAAAGATTATTTTTTGAAACGGTGATAGAGAATATCGAAGAGATTATGCCATTGATCTACACACCTACCGTCGGACAGGCATGCAGGGAATTTTCCCATATCTATCGTCACGCCCAAGGCCTCTACCTGACAGCTGCTGACAAAGGTGATATAGAAAAGCTGATGGACAATTGGCCAAATAAAGATATCCGCGTTATAGTCGTGACTGACGGACAGCGTATACTGGGCCTCGGAGACCTTGGCGCAAATGGAATGGGTATTCCTGTTGGAAAGTTGGCTCTCTATTCTGCATGTGCCGGTATTCATCCCTCTCAATGTCTGCCTGTAATGCTGGATGTGGGAACAGAGAATAATGAATTGCGGGATGATCCATTCTATATCGGCTATCCATTTGAAAGACTGAAAGGCAAGGCGTATTTCGATTTTGTGGATGAATTTGTCATGGCTGTTCAGCATAAATATCCCGGGGCATTAATTCAGTTTGAAGATTTTTCAACACCAAATGCATATACTCTTTTAAATAAGTATAAACATGAAGTGGTTTGCTTCAATGATGATATCCAGGGAACAGCTTCCGTAGCGCTGGCCGGAATTTTTGCCTCAAGCAGAATTACCAGACTGCCATATAAGGAACTGAAAATTTTATTTTTAGGAGCGGGTTCTGCATCAACAGGCATTGCAGACTTAATGGTTTCGGCATTTGTAGAGGAAGGCCTGACGAGAGAAGAAGCTTATGACAGGCTGTGGTTCGTCGATAGCGGAGGCCTGGTAGTGAAAGGAAGAAAGGACTTGGTAGACCACAAAGCAGTGTATGCAAAAAATCATGAACCTCTTAATTTCATTGAAGCCATAAGGGAATTCAGGCCCAATGTGTTAATTGGGGCCACAGGAGCTCCGGGGTCTTTTACACAGGAGATCGTCGAGTTGATGTGTTCAATCAATGAACGCCCTGTGATATTCGCGCTTTCAAATCCTACCAGCAGGGCTGAATGTACAGCAGAGCAGGCCTACACATGGAGTGATGGAAAGGTGGTCTTTGCCAGCGGCAGTCCATTTGACAGGGTCATCTATAAGGAAAAGATTTATAAATCAGGACAGGGGAATAATGCCTATATATTTCCAGGCATTGGACTTGGAGTGGTAATGACTAAAGCTAAAACGGTTCAGGACAGTTTGTTTTTAACTGCTGCCAAAACCCTCGCTAATATTGTAAGCCAGGAAGATATTGACAGAGGTTCTGTTTATCCTCCCCTGAAGGATATCCGGAATATTTCGCTTGAAATAGCCCATGCAGTCGCTGAAAAAATCTATGATTCAGATTTAGCCAGGTTGCCCGGACCTCAGAATTTGAAAGAACAAATCGCGGCCTATATGTATGATCCCAGGTACTGATGATTGATTTGTTATTTGGAGATTGGGTATGTGAGACATGTAAATAAAATTGCCCAGTTGATCTTTTTAAACTCTTTTGCTTCGAATTGGTTCATTGGAGAGACTTTTCAGCTTATCCCTGAGCTTAGTTTGGTCATTTAATTTTAATCAACCAACTTTTCTCATGAAAGGATATAAATCCAATATCGAAAAGGAAACCAAAAAGAATAGCAGCTTCCGTAAAGTGTTATACACTTCACCACACAGCCAGCTCGTATTGATGACCCTTCAACCGAAGGAGGAAATCGGCACCGAGATTCATAAAGCTAATGATCAGTTCTTCAGGATTGAAAGCGGAAATGGAAAATGCATCATTGACGGTAATGTGTACAGGCTGAAAGATGGGGATGCGGTGATCGTTCCGACCGGAGCAAAACATAATATCATCAATACGGACCGGCGCAAAAAATTAAAGATCTATACCATTTATTCACCTCCGCATCATAAAGACGGAATCATCAGGAAGACGAAGGACAGTGCTGATGAAAATGAAGAGCACTATGATGGTATTACCACAGAGAAAAGGAAAAAGCCTAAATAGTATTCCCTTCAAAATAATTTCGCCTTGATGGCGAACATTCATTTTATTTGCATGTTATAAAAAAGCAATGCATCTTGAAAGGGATTAAAACTGTTTTCAGTGCATTTTCAATTAACTCACTAAAAAGAAAGAAATGAATAATCTATTCAGAGGCCTTATATCCGGATATGGAGCATACAAATTAGGCGGTGGTTGCCTCGGTACCATCGTTGTATTTGCTATTATCTGGTTACTTCTCGGCAATTGTTGATTTGTCATTTAGACCATTTTCTCCTGTTTTTTTGTTCCCCATTTACAATTGGCTGCTTTCGGGTATCTTCATTTCCAAATAGGGAAATTAATAGATATCACTGATGACCATGAGCAGCAAATTGAATATTGGGATTGTTGGTGCAGGTGAGTTTGCTTCATTTGCCGCTCAGGCATTTCTAAAAATTGATGGTGTCAGCATCACGGCTGTTACCGATATTAATGAGTTGTCTGCAAAACACTTAGCCGGTAAATTTGGTGCAAAATATTATCCCGGTTATGAAGAGCTCTTAATTGATGAAGTTGTAGATCTGGTGTATATTGGCACACCGCCGTATTTGCATTTTATTCAATCGCAAAAAGCATTGCATGCTGGCAAGCACGTCATTTGTGAAAAGCCCGCTGCACTTCACACAGGTGAGGCTGAATTATTGGCAGCCTATGCCAAAGCAAATCATCTGCTCTATGTGATTAATCTGATGCAGCGGTATAATCCGTTGTATGAAATAGTCAGACAGATCATAGACGAACAATGGATGGGTGAATTTGTGCATGGTTTCTTTGAAAACTATGCCAGTGATGAGAAGCTCGTACCTGAACATTGGTTTTGGAATGAAGAAAAAAGCGGTGGGATATTCATCGAGCATGGTGTTCACTTCTTTGATATGTTTAGTGGTTGGCTTGGTAAGGGGGAGCTGATTTCTTCATTTCAGATAAAAAGAATGGGGGTTGAGAAGACGGTTGTGGACAGGGTGCAGGCGGATGTCATGTACAAGGATGGTCCTGTCAATTTTTATCACGGATTCAATCAACCTAAATTTCTGGATCGACAGGAGATCCGGCTTCAGTTTGACAGGGGAGATATCACATTGTATGAATGGATCCCGGTTAAGATCAGGTTGCATGGCTTGTTAACGACAGATCAAATTGAGAAGCTGATATCTATTTTCCCGGATTGTGTGATTGCGTATCATACCGATGTTGGAAAGGTAAATCAAAAGGTAAGAGGTAAATTCCGCGAAATAGAATTTGATGCACTCATCACAATGGAATCAGGTGATATTCATGATAAAATGTTTCGCTACGAACAATTAGTTACTTCTATGCTTGAAGATCAATGGAGCTGGATTAAAGATCCTTCGCACCAGCGTAAAATCGATGAAACCAATGCGGTCGAATCACTACGTATGGCGGAGGAGGCTACGAAGATGGCAATGGAGTTATTGTAAATGATGTCAACCGCGGTAGTCGAAACGAACCGATGAATGATCGTTGTAGTCGAAACAAACCGATGAACAGAATAGCAATCTTTCTTTCTAAATGTATGAAGAAACTGCCCGGACTTTTTTCAATTGCATTTTTGCAGCTTTCGGATCCACATGAACGGTGTCGTGTTCAAAGTCTAATTTGATCCGCCATTTTTGCATGGTGGCTGCGCCAATGATGGCTTCCTCGCTCAGACCAGGTACTACCAGGAATTCATCCGAAAGGAGGACGTCCTCGAGATAGAAATCAAGGGAAACTCTTTCGCTAATTTCAATATAATGTCCATCTGCAGCAGTAGCTACTTTCCGAATCCGACCTAGTTTTGTTGGGATTTCGAGGTCTTTTAAATATTGAGGATGAATACAGGAAAGGTTGGCACCGCTATCAAATAGTGAATACAACCTGGTTTCACCCAGAGAGCCAACGAATAGGATAGGAAGCTGAATAACGGACATGCGATGAAGATTTCCGTAAAATTACGGGTATATTCTGACTTAGCCATTTCGTAAACGGATATGGGTAAATGAAACTAATAACTCACTTGTTTTTATCCTGAATGAGAACTTTAATAGGTTTCATGCTGAATACCTGTATACATTCACCTATTGCTTTGAGAATGCCGCAATGCTTTGTTTTAATCAGTAGTCCTCCCTCAGCAAAACATAAATTCTCAATATCATTTTCAGGAAGGCGGGAATTTTCTGAATTCACAATGTAAAAGGAAAAATTGTCCCATAGCAGAATTCCTTTGTGCGTACCAATCAGGGTTTGGCCATCCGGATAACAAATGATGGTCGTAACATAATTGTCAGGCAATCTTGAGTTTTTTGTTGTAAGGAATCTTCCTTTCCCCTTATTCGTATTGATCATATACACACCCTGATTAGTGCCTATCCATTTGTATTTGCCTCCCGCAGCGGTCGCAGTTTCGATACGGAGACTGTCTTTGCCGAGGGTAGTTGTTCCTGCTTGTATAATTTGAGAGGTAGGAATAATGAGGAGCGCGGACAATAAGATTACACAAGTTTTCATAAGAGTTTGAATTGATAATGATTCTAAAAAATTGAATATAGATTTGCCATCGATTGAAGGTTAGGAATTATTGGCTTTGGCGGTGGGCAGATTTTTTTGGGGAAGCCTTTGATTTATCTATTATTTTAATCAC
>JBDSPM010000240.1:0-6786 GCA_039930325.1 Saprospiraceae bacterium | reverse complement strand
ACGATCAATAAATTCATAGAGATGGACATCATCTTTTTCCCCGGATCGCATTCGAGCCTTAAGGAGAGACCGTATTATGATGATATAGTTTCGAAGTTGCTGCCCAGGCAGGGCAACAACAAGGATTGAGTGCTTGCGTGTGAGTTGTGAGATTTGGGATATGAGATATGAGACGCAAGAAGCATTCGTAAACTTTCATGATTTGGTTTTTTTCCTGGGAATGATCCTGAAGGGATCAAATGATCACAAAGTGATCTAACCAAGATCCTGAAGGGATCTGATGATGTTAGCTCCGGCTAAAACCCGGATCAATAATGATGATAAGATGATTCCCCGATTATTCCTAAACTTTATTAATTCCAATAAGTTATTATCTGGGTAATCTGATAAATCTGTTGTAAATCATGAAACTTTTGTCCGCATTATTCTTATTCTCGATCTGTGTTGGTTGCCTGACTACAAAAATTGTCAAGAGCACCTCAGGTGAGCTCAATGGAACATGGATTCCTGTAAAAGAAGAATTTGGTGGCAATGAATTGCCTGCTTCTTCTTTCGAAAAGCAGCGACTGATCCTTCAGGATACATTGTATACAGTCACAGCTGAATCCATCGACAAAGGCATCGTGTATTATGGGAATGGTAAGATGGATATCTATGGAAAGGTAGGTGTCAATGCAGGAAAACACATTACTGCTATCTATAAGCTTGAGAATGGTTTATTGACCATCTGTTATAACCTCCTGGGTTTAAGCTATCCTGAATCATATGACACGAAAGGAAAGCCAACATTTTTTCTTTCTGTCTCAAAAAAGGAAGGCATTCAATAAAATGAATAACGAATATTGAGCGCAGCGAAGATCCCGCGGTATGCGGGAACGGATAACGAATTTCGAGCGAGGCGAGGCGAGATCCCGCTTTTTTGCTGGAACGAATACGAAGGGAGAAGAACGAAGAACGAAGTACGGCCTGTTGAATTCTGTGAATTCTATTCCCGAACAGGAACTTAAAGAATAATAAATATCGAATAGTAAGTTCCAATCTGAGCAATCTGATTAATCTGCTATGGAGATGAGTAACCTCACCATAAGAACTTAGTTAGTCGAAAAGATGACATTTGCTCATTACCCATCAGTAAATCCAGGTAGTTATAAAATATTCCAATTTATATTCATCCTCGCAAGAGGCAACTGGTGAAACTAAATTTAAGATATTTCCCAATCCGGTCAGTGACGGGCAATTATTTATCCAGAGCAGTAATGAAATATATTCCATTTGGATCTGCGATATTGCCGGACGAAGGGTCTGGGAGGAAAAGGAAAATCATGATGATACCAGGGTAAACATGAATATAAAATTGCCATCCGGGATGTTTATAGTTTCAATAAAAATGGACAAGGGGGTATTTTCAAGGACTATAATTATCTTGGGTGAATGAGATTATCATGAGTTTTGGTAATGAATTCGATCTGAAATCATGTCAAATTATCATAGGTGTAAAAGCGTATTATTCTATGAATCAAATGGGTGATTTTACAATTACATCTGGACATTATTATTGATTTGGATTAGTGACCGAAGTCAAATTTTAATTATTCTGGGAATTCCCATTGCCCTCACGTGTCTTACGCTCTTACGCTCCTACGCTTTTGCACTCTCCAGATTCAACACAGATTTCCCCATTAGTATTGTAGAAAAAAAATGAAAAAACATGTCATCATTTGTTTTCTTATTTTGGCAAGTGTGCTGAGAGTTTCAACGCAAAACTTGCAACAAGAAGGCAGTATTACAGGGCAAATTTTTTCAGATATTGATAGCAATGCGCTTGGTGAGGCAACGATTGTCCTCAATGAAACAAAAACCGGCACTACGACTAATGTAAATGGATTTTTCACATTAAATAATATTCATCCGGGCACCTATTCGATTTCCGTATTTTATATTGGGTTTGATCAGGTCACTATGTCCAATCTTTCAGTAAAGGATGGAGAAATACTGGACATTGGCAAAATCGAATTGCGGGTAAGTGGCATAAAATTAAGTGAGGTAACAGTTACCCCCGGATCCTTTTCCTTGATGGGAAGCACTCCTGTATCACAACAAACGCTGCAGCAAAACGATTTGAAAAATAGGTCCTGGGCTGAAGATCTGACACGAGCTGTGACCCGGTTGCCCGGTGTAGCGTCAAACGATTTTTCTTCAAAATTCACAGTCAGAGGCGGAGAATCTAATGAGGTGCTGATGATATTAGATGGGATGGAACTATACGAACCCTTTCATCAACGCGATTTTCAGGGTGGCTTATTCAGCATCATCGATATAGAGACCATTCGCTCCGTCGATTTATTCACCGGTGGCTTTAGTGCTGAATTCGGACAACGGCAGAGTGCAGTTTTTAAAATGAATAGTAAATCAATTGCAGACAATACCGCGCATACATCACTAGGATTGAATGTGGTGAATGTCAGGGGATATACCGATGGAAATTTCAATCAGAACAGGGGTAAATACATGATTTCAGCGCGTGAAGGAATTTTAGGATTGCTTCTAAAAGCAGCGAATGCTACAGAGACGCTTCCTACCTATTCTGATGCATTGATTAAAATAGAATATAAGCTGAGCAATAAACATTTTCTTTCTTTTCAGAATCTGTACGCAGGAGATCGCACCGTAGTGAATGATATTAAACCTGATAATTATGACGAACACAAGACCAGATATACAAGCAATTATTCATGGATTACGCTGAAATCAATCTTAAAGAATAACCTGTTTGTACGATCGCTTTTGTATGGTGGATACATAGCTCATACACGGAATGGACTTTTTAAGAAAAGGGATTATACCGATAAGGGTGATTTTACTATAACTGACAAACGGGCCTATACATACGGTGGATTGAAGCAAGACTGGACCTGGGATGTTTCAAATCAATTAGCTATAAAAGCAGGTTTTGACATTCGCCAGTTAAGTGCGGATTATAATTATACGAACCATTTAAAAGAAATAAGAATTAATAAAAATGACAACTTGTTTGTCTTTGAAGGCAATGTTCATGTCCAGCCAAAACCTAATGGACAATTGATGAGTATTTATTTATCCGGCAAATCCTTAATTCTGGAAAACCTGATTGCCGAGTATGGGCTGCGGTATGATGTGGCGACTTATGCCGGTGATCATTTACTCAGCCCGCGGCTTGGACTCACTTATTCGTTTGGTAAGAATACATTTCTAAGAGCTGCTTATGGGCATTACTATCAATCCCAATTCATCAACGACCTGGATGTACAACATAACATTACAACCTTCAATCCGGCTGAGCTATCCAAGCATTATGTGATGGGTTTTGAGCATGTATTTAAAAACAGCATTAGCGTCAGAGTTGAAACCTACTACAAAGATATTTCCAGGATCAGGCCCAAATATGAAAAATTGAGTGATCCCTGGGATTTATTTACTGAATCAAGAGCTGATGTTCTAAAGTTAAATATTCAAAATGCATCCTCTAAAGGGATTGAATTATTTGTCAAATACGATCAGGGTAAAAAAGTATCGTATTGGTTTAGCTATAGTCTGGCAAGGGCAGAGGATAATATTAAAAGCATCGAATTTGATGGCATTTACCAGTTGCAAACCGGAAAATTGCCGAGGGCATTGAATCAGACGACCACGGTGTATGCGGATATCAATTATCGTATTAACTCAAAGTGGCAAATCAGCCTATCATGGCAATTTTATAATGGTGTTCCCTTAACGACATATGAATATGCATGGCAACAATTGCCTGCGGATAATGCATTAGGCCTGGAAACTTTAGCCGTGATCCCGAATGGTGATTTACAATTTTATCAAAAATATCATGTATTCCGTGGGGAAAAATACACTCCATATCACAAGGCGGATATCAGGATCAATCGCAGATTTGAATTAAAGCATAGTCAGATCACCGCTTTTATTCAGGTCATTAATCTTTATAATCGCTCCAATCTCCGAAATTTCGATCTGAGTATCACGGACGGGGATTCCCTGATAACGGATGGAAATGGAAGTTATAAATCGACCCCCGATCATACTTACTGGTTTGGAGTAACGCCTATCCTGGGGATAAGCTGGGACTTTTATAAAGTGAAAAGTGAAAAGTGAAAAGTGAAAAGTCGAGCGCAGAGAGATCCCGCGCTTTACGAAGTAATGACTCGGGATGAAAAGTGAAATTCGAGCCCAACGAAGGATGTGAGTCATCCTCTCACGCACGGGAATACCATTGCTGTCGATAATGGTAAACACCCATTTTCACTCGAGGGATCATACATTCGAAACATTCTCAAATGAACGTGCGTTACCAATTGTTATAAAAGACAACAATCTAGTTTTGCTTATGAATTGAACAATTACAATCTGTTTCACATTATAATTTCATAAGCCATGTTACATCATCGTCTCAATAAGTTGTCATTCCTCCCTATTGCCATCTTTCTATTTATTATTGGTCTGGTAAGCTGTCAGGAAAAGCAGATACCGGTGGAAAGCATCTCCTCTGCGATAGAAATAAATAAACCAAAATCGGATGCCACAAAAGAAAGTGACGAAAGATTTCTGGCTAAAGCTGCTGAATTCAACTTTGAAGGAGTCCTGCTAGGAAAGTTAGCTGTACGCCGCGCTACTTCAGAAGAAGTAAAAGCAATGGCGCAGATGATGGAAGACCAGCATCGCGAGACTAAATCAGCTATTGCATCACTAGCTATTTACAAGTCCATCCCTATTCCTGAAGAGCCTACGCAAGCTAACCATGATGCGTACGACAAGCTAAATCAATTTACTACTATTGATTTTGATATTGCATATTGCGACATGGTCATACAAAGCCACAAAGACGCAGTGGCACTATGCGAGAATGCAACGCATGACAATCATGATGCTGACGTACAGAAGTTGGCTTCAAAAATGCTCACTGATATGCGCAGCCACCTGGCAAAGGCAGAGGAGTTGAAAGCACATCTCAACCCGATTTCAGAGCTGATCAGGTAATTTAATTCTCCAATAACTTCTAAATATATTTTGCAAATTAAGGTGGATGCAGAATTGAAATTGTACAGTTTCAATTCAACATCCACTTTTCTATTCTTATATATTGAATCATAAAATCAATCCGTGTATTTGCCGGGCTTGCCCCGGCGAATGTGTTGGCTCTGCCCTGCGAAAATTTTTAGCTTGCCCCGGCGAATGTGTAAATTTTACTCCCTGCTCCCGCTCCGTGCCCCCTGCCCCCGGGACGGGGGAATTGCGTTCAACCTGTTTGCAATTGCCGAAGCCTTGGCGAAGGCAATGCCCTATGCCCTCCCTTTTCAACTACTTAGAATAACGTATCTCACTGCGTTCGAAATGCTCTCTGCTCTCTGCTCTCTGCTTTTTCCCTGCTCCCGGCGATAATTTTAACGTTGACCGGCAAATGTGAAAATCTTCCAAGGATCGCCCAACATCCAGGCCTTTTACTCGCCAAAATGTCCCCTATTTATGGGATTGACCAACCCTCAAGAAACCAATACTTTTATTCCGTAAATTTGAAAATCAGCCGAATAGCTGGCATTGAAGTATATGCATCAATGATACACATAAACCAATTTACAATGAAGAGCCTTATGATCATTCTTCTTTCTGTTATGTCATTATCGTATTGCTATGGCCAAACTCAGGCAGAGATGAATAAAGCCGATCATGACCATTATGTGAATACAGATATCGAACTCAATTCCATTTACAAAAAAGTAATAAATGAATATGCAGAAGACACAGCATTTATAAAAAATCTGAAGGCTTCTCAAAGGCTTTGGGTGAAGTTTAGGGATGCTGAAATGAAAATGAGATACCCGGATCGTGAGCCTGGCTACTATGGCAGCATGCAGCCATCATGCCGGGATAATTACCTGGCCGAGCTTACAGAGGACAGGATCAATACTTTAAAAGAATGGATAGAAGGGGCGGAAGAAGGAGATGTTTGTTCAGGCTCAGTAAAAACGAAGGAATAAGATGGGGACCAGTTTCATACGGGCTGCCCTTGTATTTTATTCAGCCGTATACTTTTGCTTTTTAGGTTGCAAAGAAGATCAGCGGAAGCTGTCAAATGATCATTCCACAGCAGCAACTTCTATTCATCCCGATACGATTGCATCAAGTGAATGGAAAGCACCTGATACAACTTCACTTTTACAAAATGATTCCGGCGCATTAATTCTATATGGGAAAAAGCTCATTGCAAACACTGCAACTTATTTCGGTCCAAAGGGAACCATCAATCACAATGCGAATGGCATGAATTGCCAGAATTGTCATCTGGAAGCAGGCACAAGATTGTATGCCAACAGTTTCAGTGCAGTAAATGCTAATTATCCAAAATTCAGGCCCCGTTCAGGTACATTGGAGAATTTAGAAAAAAGGATAAACGATTGCATGGAGCGGAGCATGAATGGAAAAAAGCTAGATAGCCTTAGTCATGAGATGGGCGCCATGGTAGCTTATATTAACTGGGTTGGAAAAGATGTAAAAAAAGGTGAAGTGCCTAAAGGTGCAGCCGTATTTGATCTGCCATACCTGGGACGTGCTGCAGATATTGAAAAAGGTAAAGTCGCTTTTGAGACACTTTGTGTCACCTGTCATGGAGAGAATGGAGAAGGTCTTAAAAAACCGGACCAGGTGACCTATTTCTATCCGCCTCTATGGGGGCCTAATAGCTTTAACACTGCTGCAGGCATGTACAGGTTGTCGCGATTAGCGGGATATATAAAAATGAATATG
>JBDSPM010000239.1:0-5162 GCA_039930325.1 Saprospiraceae bacterium | reverse complement strand
TCTTTCGTCTTCACCTTATCATGGCAACGCTTCCGGTTTTGTGTTTCGGTTCGCCGCTGCAGGTGTAATTGAATTGATAGACATATTGACCGGGCATCAGATCTTTGCCTTTTAAGGAGCCATCCCACCTGGTGTATTGGTCAGTAGTTTCAAAAACTTCCCCACCCCATCTGTCGTATACTTTCAATGAAATGAATTCACCGAGGAAAACAACATTGCTCAAACCCCACTCGTCATTGATGTTATCTCCATTAGGCGTAAAGCCAGTAGGAAAAAAAACTTTATTGCAATCGAGATCCGATGAATCGGCAACTGTAATATGTATTGAGTCTGATGCTGTACAAAAACCATAATCAAGGCTCACTTTATATGTGGAGGTGATCAGCGGGCTTAAGACAGGTTGAGCAATTGAGGTATTATTTACACCAGTCGATGGCGTCCATAGAATAGAAGAAGCGCAAGTCACAGGCAATCTCACTTGCATGGATGTTCCTGTAAACAAGACCGTATCCGGTGAGGTAATCATATCAATCGGGCTGTACAATTCTTTTACTTCGAATGATGTAAGGGCACGATTATACAATCTCAACTCATCCATCGTGCCATTGAAAGGAACTTCTCCGTTAGCCTGGCAGGGGCCGCCACCTAAAGTAAGAATCCCATTGTTAGAAATTTTGACAAAGAACGGGCTGCCATCTGTAGATTGTAATACACCATCATAATACAAATAATGGTTCCTGTCCTGGCGCACAAATACGACATGGTGGTAGCACCTGTTAGCAGGCAATTTAAATGCACTTCGCACAAAATTATTGGCATGCTCAGAGAGGGAAAGGCTTATTTCCCGGTTGGTTGGATTATACCTCAACTCCACCGTGCTATCAATACCGCAAACTTCGCTTTTTGAAATTATATCCATGGTCTTATTGGATTGCGGATCCGGAAGAATGAAAAAGCTAATGGTAAAATCTGAAGTAAAGATCACATCCGGGTTTCCAAGAATTTGCACTGTAGTATTTCCATCAAAATGAAGTCCATTTGACAGCACCCCGCATCCGCAAGTGGCATTGCCCATGATGATGCCATCTGCACCGCTCCCTAGATCTTCCTTCGCATCACAGGCATTGAATGAATAATAGGCTATCAAACCATCCAGCGGCTGGCTAAGAGCCGAACTGGTGGCCATGCCCACTATAAGCAGCAATAAAAAGACCTTCATGCCATTAAAACTCAGGGCGTTGAACAAATATTTCATTTAAAGGCTTTAGTTGACAAAATATACTAAATACGGTCAAAACATGATATTTACATAGTAAGCTATCGCCGGTAAAATAAGCAGTTAACACGGATTTGGAGTAAAAGGATAAGCATATCCATTAAAGCTTTGGATTCATCACTGATCTTTAGCTTGTTAGCTTTCTGTTAACGGTTAACTGCCAGGTGTTCACGATATTCGTGGCCTGATTATTCAATTTCAGATCCTTAAGGAATGGCCCTGACGCAAAAGAATCCAAATGAAATGTCATTCTTCGAACATATCGAAGTGTTACGTTGGCATCTGTTCCGCGCAGCACTTAGTGTGATCGTCGTGTCCATCGCCATGTTTTCAGCCAAGACATTCATATTTCAATATGTCATCCTGGGCCCTTTGAATCCTGATTTTCCAACCTATAGATTATTCTGCAGTTTTGGCCCAAACTTCTGCTTCTTTCCTGCGAAGCTCAATATTATCACACGGGATATTCAGGAGCAATTCATGTGTCATATTAAAGTATCATTATGGCTTGGATTTATAATTGCCTTTCCATATATCTTCTACGAGTTCTGGAAATTTATTAAACCGGGGTTATATAAAAAGGAAATCAAAGCTGCCCGTGGCATGGTTTTTATATGTAGCTTTCTTTTCCTATTCGGGATTTCTTTCGGTTATTTCCTGATTTCACCGATAGCCGTTACTTTTTTAGCCAGTTATAGTGTCAGTCCGGATGTAGTGAATACCACCACGTTAGACTCGTTTGTGGATAATATGACGATGTTCACCCTGCCTATGGGATTAATTTTTGAATTGCCGGTCGTACTTTATTTCCTTGCAAAAATAGGAATCGTATCATCTCCGTTTTTGGCGCAATACCGGAGACATGCTATAGTGGTGATTACGATCGTATCTGCTGTCATCACACCAACGACGGATATTTTTACTATGACGATGGTAGGAATTCCACTATATGCACTTTATGAAGTCAGCATTATCGTTACACGCAAAGTTGATAAAGAGAGAGAAGAGAAGGAGAAAAATGAAATCCCTGACATAGATGGATAGAGTGTCATCATCACTCACCATTCTGCTTCGGATCGTACTTCCGACCGTTTGGCTTGTCACGATATTATCACTTGTAGTTCTGCTTAGCGTTGCGGTAAGTGGCAGAGCCGAAATATTTTCGAATCCAATTATCTGGGGCACCTTATTATTTATACTGGGTAGCGGATTCGCATTTGTCTATTTTGTATTATGGCGATTCTATCGGGTAGATTTCGACAATACATCCATTTATTTCAGCAATTATTTTCGGACTTTCAAATACCCGCTCTCCGATATTTTGTCGATTAAAGGAATTGGTTTGATGCCTAATCGGATATATCATATTGAATTAAAGTCCCGCGGCACGTTTGGAAAGCATATATATTTTCTTGCCAGCCAGAAACTGTGGCAGGACTATGTGGATAGACATTCGGAACAGATGAAGGGTATTTTTAGTCCCTGATTCAGGCAACTAAATCCTGTGAAGTAAAGTTTACGATCAATACTTATTTTTTGTGATGTCTGATTTTCAACACGTTAGGCCTTAGTGGCACTACTAATGGTGGCACCATTAATAGTGCCACTAGGGTTTTGGTTAATTGTTCTTCCTTTCTGATTCTTTAAAGTCTACCCCCAGCCTTCGGCGCCAGCCTTATGACTGGGCATATCATCTCTTCAAGAGATATACCGCCATGTTGAAATGTGTTGCGGTAATAATTATTAAAATGATTATAATTATTAGGATATAGAAAATATTTATCCTCCTTAGCGAAGATATAGCTGCTGCTGATATTAGGTCTTGGCAGTCCGGCTTCTTCGGGTTTTTTAATATCCAGCACATCCTTAGGATCGTATTGCAGATTCTTTCCCATTTTATACCTGAGATTTGTTGTGGTATTTCTATCCCCGACAACTTTTGATGGTTGCTTGACGCGAATCGTTCCATGATCTGTTCCTATGATGAGTTTCATACCCTGTCCCGCCATCTTTCGAAGCGCAAGCCAAACAGGGCTATTCTCGAACCAACTATACGTCAGCGAACGATACGCTTTCTCATCACCTGCCAGTTCTTTCAATACTTCCATTTCTGTCCGGGCATGAGACAGCATGTCAATGAAATTATACACGATCACCAGCAGATTGTTGTGCATATAATCAAGGGCTTTTTCGCCAAGGTCTTTTGCGTCTTCTGCATTTGTGATCTTCATATAGTGCCACTTGATTTCTTTCCGGATGCGACGCTGTATTTGTTTTCCTAAAAGCTCAGCTTCATGCATATTTTTTCCACCTTCTTCATAATCTTCAAGCCACATATCGGGATAATTCTTTGCGATGTCCGAAGGCATCATGCCGGCAAAGATGGAATTACGGCTGTATTGAGTTGATGTCGGTAAAATGCTATAGAAAAATGATTCTTCTTCTACTTCGAAAAATTCAGTGATGATCGGCTCCAGGATTTTCCATTGATCCCACCTGAGATTATCCAATAACAAAAACACAACTGGCGTCTGATCATTTATCCACGGAAATACTTTAGTAGCTAACAAATCAGGAGACATCAAAGGTGCTTTCTCTTTGTCTTTAATCCAGCTCAAATATTGCTTGCCCACAAATTTCGAAAACTCTGAATTCGCTTCCTGTTTTTGCATGGAAAGGATGTCCATCATTTCATCACTCCGAGATGTGTCTATTTTTATTTCCCAGTTGACAATGCGTTTGTAAGCATCAGCCCAGGTATTCGTGTCAAGGCCACTGTTGATTTCAACCATGATGTTGCGAAACTCCACCTGGTAGTCAGAAGAAGTTTTTTCCCTTACTAAACGCTTGTTGTCAACGATCCTTTTAAGGGTCAGAAGTATTTGATTTGGATTGACAGGCTTGATAAGGTAATCATCGATCTGTGAACCCAACGCTTCTTCCATGATCGTTTCTGCCTCGTTCTTGGTAATCATTACAATCGGCAGAGAAGGCTTCAGTGCTTTTAACCTGGTCAGGGTCTCGAGGCCTGATAAGCCGGGCATGCTTTCATCCAAAAAAATGATATCGACATCGCCGGCTTTTTCGAACTCATCGATAGCATCATGTCCGTTGGAAACGGTGATAACGTTGTATCCTTTTTTTTCAAGAAAATATAGTTGGGGCTTGAGCAAATCGATTTCGTCGTCTGCCCAGAGTATTTTTATTCTATCCATGTGTCAATATTACTGTGCTTTGGGTGTAAGAGTAAAAGAATGATCCTATCAACGATCCCCGGAAGGCCGATATTTTCTTAATCTTTGTCTTATGAACAAACGGAAGCTCATAAATGATCCGGTCTATGGACTAATTCATATCCGTACTCCACTTCTATTTGATCTGATCGAGCATCCTTTATTTCAACGGCTTCGCAGAATTAAGCAAACTGGCCTCACTCACCTGGTCTACCCCGGAGCCCAGCACACCAGATTCCACCATGCCCTGGGGGCTATGCACCTGATGGGAATGGCGATGGATGAGCTTAAATCAAAACAAGTCGAAATCTCACCACGTGAAGAAGAAGCAGCTTTGATAGCTGTCTTGCTGCATGACATTGGCCATAGTCCGTATAGCCATGCGCTTGAAGGCCAACTGATACTGACAGATCATGAATCCATCGGCAAAGTGCTTATAAACTATTTGAAAAAGACGATAGCTCAGGAAATAGGGCTTGCCTTAGAAATGTTCGAAGGGCTGTATTCTCGTCCCTTTTTCCACCAATTGATCAGCGGACAACTTGATCTGGACAGGCTTGATTACTTGTCGAGGGATAGTTTTTATACAGGAGTAGCTGAAGGTGTCGTCGGACATGACCGGATATTGCGAATGCTGCAGGTGGTGAATGATC
>JBDSPM010000238.1:0-6928 GCA_039930325.1 Saprospiraceae bacterium | reverse complement strand
CATGTTCTTCCCAAAATGCTTCGGGATGATCAATGCTTTGCTGGTAAGCATTTTTATATTCTTCTAAATTTTTTATGTGCAAAGCCATTCCTTCATAAGTTTCTGGTATACACATTCATTGAGGAATAAGCAATAAAGCGGTTCCCAACAACATCACTAATTTAATGACATTGGAGGCATAATGGTAGAAGGTATTGTTACGGGCCCACCAAACGAATGCCATTGAAGCCACAGTCAGCCCCTGGAGGGCAACCAATCCTGATTTTATCCACCGGTTTGATTGGCTTGAATCCCATACGATAAGCGAGGTTATTAAAAACAGGCATAAAATAAGTGCCATCATCTTGCCTGCATTTACACCAAAGGAAACTAAAAAAGTATTGCATCCAGCTTCTTTATCTCCTTCCATATCCTCAATGTCCTTTACAACCTCTCTATACCAGGTCGACAAAAAAGCAAAGGCAATGTAATACCATACTTCAATCTTTATATGTTGCGTATTGTTGAGTATCCTATCAGGCAAGACAACTATGCCTACTACTCCGGCACAAAAAAGGGCAACCCAGAGATTACCTAAGACAGGCCAGCATTTTAAAGCAAAGGAGTAGAACCATAATCCGCAGACTGCGATGGGATAAATGAATAAATAGGCCGCGAGATTTAACTGTAGGGAAAAGATGACGGAAAGTATAGCCCCCATGCAAACGAGAATGAAATATAAAATCTTTACTTCCGGAAGCGACCATTGTGTTCCGGCGATGACCTTTCCCGGTTTATTAATTTTGTCTATATCCCGGTCGTAATAATCATTAATGACATATCCGCCTGCTGCGATTAACACAGTAATAAAGGATAATCCAAAAAACAATGACATGCTTAGATGCATTTTTTCCGGATCAAGTAATCTGAAGTAAATCAATGCCTGTATCCCCGCCAGCATAATAAGGTTAGGTAAGCGAACGATGTAAATCAGATTTTTTATGAAGTGCACGATCCGAATATAATTCCTTTTTGCAAGCAAACCATTCAATTGCATCTGATAGAAATTCTCAGCTCTCAATCGCAATCATTTTTAGGAATACGAGTTATTTTTTGGTGAAAAACATTGAATAGCCTATATTTAGAAAGTAAATGGAAGAATCTACCCAGCAGCAACCCGATACCAGGGCTTATAAATTCAAAGAGCTCAAGGTGTACGCGTCCACAGAATGGCTGGCGGACAATAAGAAAAAGTACAGGCAGGTGTATGACCGGCTGGAAGCCTCCTATGTGTATGCAGAGCTATCTTTCTTCAATAAGCAATTCGATATAGAGAGCTGGGATGTGGAGGTGACTTTGCGGTGTCTTTCTATGAAGCGGGCTGGAAAAGAATTATGCCGGCTCCAAATCAGAAGGAATGTCAGTAAATATGACAGCATCGTCTTTATACGCGAAGGCTGGGGAAATAAAAAAGAAGGATCCTTTTGGAAAAAAGGTGCTTATTGTTGGGAGGCATTTATTGACAATGAAAAGGTAGGATCCAAATATTTTTATATTGAAGAAAGTGATACCAGCTTCAATGGACAACCGAAATATCTTTCACTCCAGTCCCTGCGCCTGTATGAAGGGCAGTATGATGATGTAGGAGAGGATGACCGCCATTACTACGTTGCCTTTAGCAGCGCTGAGACCCGGTATATTTATTCGGAGGTAGTATTTCAAAATTTACAGACACAGGATGCATGGCAATGTGAACTCTTTACAAAGTTCTATAATGAGGCCAGGGAACTCAAGGGACAAGTAACAAGGTTGCAGACAATCAAAAAAGGGGATGAAAAAGTTAAAGTAACAGCAGGGTGGGGGTCCAATGTAAAAGGATCATGGAGGAAAGGAAAGTATACCGCTGAGATCGTATTTATGGACAGGCTCGTTGCCGTTGTCCCTTTTGAAGTTGGTGAAGATTTTAAAGAAGGGCATAGCCAGGTATTGTTACCTGATTATCGGCCCGCCAAATTCACCACAGAGGAAACGGCTATCCAGAGTCTTGAAGAAGTGATGATAGACCTGAATGCAATGATTGGTCTCCAGGAAATAAAAAAACAAGTCTACGAACATGCACAATATCTCCAGTTTCTTCAGTTGCGAAAGGAAAATGGTTTTACTGAAAAACAGGACATTAATATTCATTCTGTCTTTGTAGGAAACCCGGGTACTGGCAAAACAACGGTGGCAGGAATGATGGGTAAACTATACAAGAACATGGGTCTGCTTACAAAAGGTCATGTACACCAGGTTGACCGGGTAGATCTTGTGGGTGAATATATCGGACAGACTGCTCCAAAAACGAAAGATGCTATTGAAAAAGCCAGAGGAGGGGTCCTTTTTATTGATGAAGCTTACAGCCTTGCGAGGGCAAATGATGATACGAAGGATTTCGGACGCGAGGTCATTGAAATACTGGTGAAAGAAATGTCCAATGGCCAAGGTGATATGGCTGTGATCGTGGCAGGGTATCCAAAAGAGATGAAATATTTCCTGGATTCAAATCCGGGGCTGAAATCGAGATTCAAAATTCATTATCATTTTTCAGATTACCTCCCACAGAATCTTTCTGAGATTGCGATGTATGCGTGCAGAGATAAAGAAGTGGTGCTATCGCATGAAGCTAAAAAGCTTGTGGATGAAATGATCATTGAGGCGTATCGAAACAGGGACCGGACTTTTGGAAATGCGCGGTTCGTAAATGACCTTATTGAGAAAGCTAAAGTTTCGCTGGGGTTGCGTGTGATGAATTCATCATACATCATTGATCCTACACACGACGATTTGTCCATCGTCACTTCTGCTGATATCGAGCATATCAAGCTATTAAATATCACCGGCAACCCGACAATACCGATAGATGAAAAGTTGCTTGTACAATCCCTTGCCGATCTGAGTACCCTTACAGGTTTGAAAGGAGTGAAAAAGCAAATTGAAGAAATGGTGGACATCGTCAGGTATCACCAGGTCACCGGCCGGAGTGTGCTGAATAAATTTTATATGCACACTGTATTTATTGGCAATCCAGGTACGGGTAAAACTACAGTAGCCCGTATATTAACCAGGATCTATAAAGCACTCGGCATACTTGAACGAGGCCACATGGTGGAGACAGATCGCCAGGGATTGGTGGCCGGATATGTAGGCCAGACTGCGATAAAAACAGCTGAGAAAATAGAGGAAGCTATGGGTGGTGTTCTTTTTATAGATGAAGCCTATGCATTGTCAAACGCACCTGGTAACACGCATGACTTTGGAGGTGAGGTAATACAGACGATACTTAAAAGAATGGAAGATAAGCGCGGGCAATTTTTTGTTTTTGCCGCGGGTTATCCTGAGAATATGGAAGCATTTCTCAAAGCCAATCCCGGCCTGAGTTCACGTTTTGATAAGATCCTTCGTTTCGAAGATTACAGCCCTGAAGAATTGAACGAGATCGCGATGAGCATGATCACCGAGCAGGAAATGCGGATCTCACCAAAAGCACTTGAACATCTCACGGGCTATTTCAAATTCCTCTATGATTACAGGGATAAATATTTTGGAAACGCCAGGAGCATACGTCAAATCGTTCAGGATGTCATAAAGAATCAAAACCTAAGATTAGCTAAATCCAATACAGATAGCCGCACACAGGCCAACCAGATCACTTTTGAAGACGTCAAGGACTTTGTCCGTGAGAAAAACCTATTGGGTTTTCAGAAACAAACAATAGGGTACAGGAAATAGAGTCTTCCTTACCTATGGGCGGATATCAAAATTTTCCTTTTTCCGAACGATAGTAAAATCTATCTTTTCATTTTTACCACGGTGGGGGCAAGCCCCAACGGTACACAGATTCATATTTCTTTCTGAATATAAAATCTGTGTATCCGCAGGGCTTGCCCCTGCGAGGGTGTGCATCTTCCGACACGGTGGGGGCAAGCCCCAACGGTACACAGATTCATATTTCTTTCTGAACATAAAATCTGTGTATCCGCAGGGCTTGCCCCTGCGAGGGTGTGCATCTTCCGACACGGTGAGGGCAAGCCCCAACGCTACACAGATTCATATTTCTTTCTGAACATAAAATCTGTGTATCCGCAGGGCTTGCCCCTGCGAAGGTTTGCTTCCCACTGCTATTACGCCCACAATGCCATATCCAATTGCTTCCTGTATTGCTGTGTAAAAGGATGATGACTTCCCAGCAGGTTGAAAATTCCGATGGCAATCTTTGAAATAGATCCCTCTGCTGCTTTATTATTTTTTTGTAGCACAAGTATTATTTCTTTAAGCCCTGTTTCCAGGTCAGAAGCGAGAAGAAGTGATTTGATACGCCGCACATTTTCGTCATCACTTTCCGAAGTAAGAAATCTTCCAATATCACGGATATGATTTGATTTGTCAAAAAACGGACTGCCATTTTTAATAATCGATACTAATTCAACTGCCCGATCAGGATTGTCCCACAGATAGATTTGGCTCAACACAAAAGCAATTTCGTTGCTCTCAGGATGCTTTTCCAGTATTTTTTCCAGGTCTTCTTTATTTGGATCAGGATTTTTTTCAAGAAATTGGTCGAGGGCTATGAGTCCACTTCCCGGAACCATTTTATCTAACCAATCCAAAATCTTTTGCCTAGATAAAGCACCTAAAAATTCCTGGAGTACCTCGCCCCGGTAGAAGAGCTTGACACTGGGAATACTCATGATTTGATATTGCCCAGCCAGTACCTCCTCTTCTTCAGTATTAATTTTGATCAGAAGCCATTTTTCTTTTTGTTCTTCTGCGATTTGCTCAAGCAGTGGGGTGAGCACACGGCACGGTCCACACCATGGGGCCCAAAAGTCCACCAAGACTGGAATGTGATAGCTTTTTTCAATGACATCCTTTTGAAAATCCATGATATATGAATATTTGTATTTAGATTATTAAATGTGATCAGGAAGAGTTGAATGTGCTAAGGTCGATAATAAGAGACCTCAACTTCCGGATGAATTGTTTTACTTAGAGGCCAAATGAAAACAGCAGGATCCCTGTTATTGTTGCTTTATCCCTGGCTGATGCTTTTGTCATGCAAAACTGCCAAGCCGTCCATAGATCGGCCTGAAAATTCTTTAAACAAAGTTTGGGATCATCTTGAAGTGCTATCTCAGTTGCATTCCGGATTGTCAATTTATGACGCGGATCGAAATACCTGGATCTTTAACTACCGGGATGATAATTATTTTACGCCAGCCTCCTGCACAAAGCTGCTGACGATGTATACTGTGCTTCGATATATGGATGAGCAAATCCCCGCTGCGTATTACAAAATAAAAAATGACACCATCATTATATGGGGTGGAGGCGATCCAGGTACGTTATATCCCGATATTCATGGGCCATCTTCATTTATTCAATTCCTAAAATCCACAGATAAACAAATTATTTTTTCGGAAGCCGCGTTCAAAACTGAGCATTATGGGAAGGGATGGGCATGGGATGATTATCCATACAGTTTTCAAAGTGACAGGACTGCATTCCCGATTTATGGCAACAGGCTGTGGATTGAACGAAGGCAGGATACGATCCACACCACTCCACAATATCTCAGGCAGTTGTTAAATATAAAAAAAGACACTTTTGAAAGCAAAGGCCGTAACGAATGGGGTACTAATTTTTACTATCATTATAATTCTGCTTTTGCGGATACCACAGTAGGAATCCCTATTTCATTTTTTGAAAATGATGAAAATCTTATTTGGTCAGAGGCTCTCGGAAAAGATATTCTCTGGAAAGAGGTTGCATTTTCTGCTAATACTTTTGAAATACAAGGATCCAGCCGGGATTCTCTTTTGAAGATAATGATGCAAAAGAGTGACAACTTTATTGCCGAACAGTTATTATTAGCCTGTGCCATGAAGGAGACAGATCATATGAATGAAACTGACATGATCAAAAAAATGGTGGACGGACCTTTGCATGACCTTCCTGACAGCATAGAATGGGTTGATGGTTCAGGGCTTTCGAGATATAACCTCGTCACTCCAAGGGCAATGGTTTGGGTGATGCAGCAGATCATGAAGCAAAAAGGAAAAGAATATATGAAATCCATTCTGCCAGCTGGAGGACAGTCAGGGACATTGATCAACGATTACTATGGTAAAAATGGACATCCTTATCTGTTTGCGAAATCAGGATCGATGCGGCACGTGTATTGCATGACAGGCATGCTCGAAACGAATTCAGGCCACACTTTCCTGTTCTCCTGGTTGAATAATGATTTTTGGGGCCATAATGCCCGTTTGAAAGCTGCCATGGAACATTTATTCATTTATCTGCGTGACAATTATTAGTGCTTCCCGATGATGACATCTATAGACACGGAATTGTTTCTTTCATTTGGTAAACGGTATGGTTTGCCATTGTTTGTGTATGATACAAATATCATAGATCAGCAGATTCAAAAACTGCTCTCAGCATTTGATGTGCCACTTCTTGAAATACGATACGCGAGTAAGGCACAAAATACAATATCCATACTGAGGCATATTTACGATCATGGTTGTGGTATCGATACCGTTTCTCCGGGGGAGATCGTTATGGCACTTAGGGCCGGGGTGCCGCCTTCTAAAATAAGTTTCACACCCAGCGGTGTCATCTATGATGAATATGCTTTCGCGATTGAGCAGGGGGTGCATATTCATGCAGATCAGGGGGAACTGCTAGAATGGCTTCATCAGCACTTTCCGGGTACGAAGGTCACGTTGCGATTCAATCCGGGTGTACGGGCAGGTGGCCATACAAAATTACAGGTCGGTGCTGAAGGTTCTAAATTTGGAATCCAGGCTTCACAAGTAAAAGAAATTGCAGACATTACTAAAAATCTTTCATTAACGATCACCGGTGTACATATGCATCTCGGATCTGACATTAGCGATGCTGC
>JBDSPM010000237.1:0-3949 GCA_039930325.1 Saprospiraceae bacterium | reverse complement strand
AAGAGCAATATCCTGCAGAATGGATAAAAATAAATGCCGCGGTTCAGTATAAAGAAGGCGAATCTGTTTATTGGGCAGAGGTAGCGAAAAAAATGTTTTTCCCTAAAGATGATGAGCGTCATGTTTTCCTTCAGCAGGATGGTTTCCTGGATAAAGAATTGATGCGCGCAGATCAGCTCCCTCCTGTTGAGCGGCCTATCAATCAAAAGTGGTCCTGGGATCGAATCTTAAGATCATGTTTTATCAAGCAGGCAGATGTATTGCAGGGCATGTATTTCTTTGAGGATCATTTTGACCTGGATACTTTACGAAGACATTTTGATTTCTATGAACCGATGACCGTGCACGAATCATCGCTTTCACCCTGCGTTCATGCCATTCTTGCATCGCGGCTGGGAAAAATGGACAAGGCTTACGAAATGTATTTACGTACGGCGAGGCTGGATCTGGATGATTATAACAATGACACTGAGGATGGCCTCCACATCACGAGCATGGCAGGTACCTGGATGTCAGTGGTAAGAGGTTTCGCCGGTATGACTGTCAGAGATGGGATGCTGATCCTTTCTCCGGTACTTCCGGTTTCCTGGAGTGGTTTGCAGTTTATTATACGTTTCAGAGAGAGGATACTCGTGGTAGATATTAGCTCTACAGGCTGCGAAGTGACCCGAAAATCGGGAGATCCCTTATTTATCCTGGTTCACAAGGAGGGGCGGCACGTTTAATGGATCATAGTTTGTACTTTTAATAAACCAAAATGAGTTAAGTGCCTGTATATGATACGAATCATGATCGCTGATGACCACAATATGTTCGTGGAAGGAATAGAGTCTATTCTGGAAGGGATTGAGAATATACAGGTGGTCTCGAAGTGCTATAACGGGCTTGAAGTATTTGAAAAGATAAAAGACACCCCGGTGGATGTTATCCTGCTCGACATCAATCTGCCCGGCATGAATGGACTGGAAGTATGTCAGAAATTGAGCAAAGAATATCCTGATGTGAAGGTCCTGGCGCTGTCTATGCATAATGAGGAAAGTTTTGTGACTGAAATTCTGAAGTATGGTGCTCAAGGATATATTTTAAAAAATACGGATAAAAAGGAGCTGATCAATGCTATTGAAATGGTCAATAACGGTCAGTCCTATTTCAGCGATGAGGTGACCGAAACCATCATGAAGAGCCTGGTCAATCAACGCACGGGTAGCAAAAAAACAGGTATGCTGGCTCCCAAAATATCAAGGCGTGAAAAAGATGTGCTTGAATTAATTCTAAAGGAACACACGACACAGGAAATAGCGGATACTTTGTTTATCAGTCTTAAAACGGTGGAATCACACCGAAGGAGCTTATTGACAAAATTAGGTGTACGAAATACAGCCGGATTGGTGAGAGTGGCGATAGAGCATCAATTGATGAAACAAGCCTGAAGACATGAAGCGCTCCGAAACACCCCATACATAAAAATTAAAACTACCAAAGAGCATACAGGAATCGCGTTACTGTTTTTACACCCAAATATTGAATTTTCTCTACCCCGTTTCGATAATTTTTCTTCCTTACTATCCAACGATTGATCTTAGGGTATGAGTGATATTATTTTTAAAAAATTCATTTACACATTGGCCGCTTTGATTGCGGTCACACTATTCGTATCCTATCCGTTCAGGATGGCTGCACAACCCACCGTCAATGATCAGATGTCTACAGCAGAGCTCTACCGGCAAATCACACAGCTGGAGCAAATAGGAGAATACGGCATAGCTGCAGAAGCATATAGAATGATAGCGGAAAGAAATCTTGCAGAAATTCAAAATCTTGACAGAGCTATTAAAAACTATATCGAAGCCCAGAAATTATTTGAAAAAGCGGGGGATTCTATCAGGATGTATCAGACGATCAATGATCTGGGCCACCTGTACAGTGGGAGTGAATATTACCTCGAGGCCATCAACATGTTTGAACGTGTGGAAGGATATGCCTCCAGGTCACTGGATACATTGCTGGAAGCCCGCATGCTACAGCAAATCGGGGAAATCTATATTGCAAAAAAACAGGTTAAAGAAGCAACTCAATATCTTGAGAGGGCAAGCAAGCTGAATCTTCTGATTCAGGATACGCTATTGTCCGATATCAATCAGCTTACCATAACTGCGCTGACCGGTCATAAAAAATTATTTAGTGATTTACCTGATTCGATGCAGCTGGAGCTTTCACGGTATGACAGCATCCGGTACGAATCATTTCTACCTTCGATTCATCTTCATGTGGGAATGTACAACCTGCGCGCAAAAAAATTTAAACTTGCCGAATATTATTTCCGCCAGGGATTGCGGATCAGTGGGCACGATACTTTTGTCAAAAAAGAACTCTACAGGTATCTCGCCTTATGCTATGAAGACATGGGTGATTATCCCGGTGCTTTAGCCGTCATGAAAACCTATACTAATTTCATCGATAGCCTGAATGACGCAAGTAAATCGACTGAAATACAGGAGATGTTGCTCAATCATAAAGATCTTGAGCGCAAAACCGCCTTATCCGAGCTGGCACGTGACCGGAATATTATGGAGCTCACATCTACGGTGACTAAAGTGACTAGCTCTGCATTGCTGGTAGGTGTTGTGATCATGCTGATCGTTTCGTATATCATCATCCGCAGCTATCAACAACGTCTCAATGCCAATCAAATCATAACGAAACAAACAGAAGAACTTAACCTGCGGAAAATAAATGCGCTGGAAAGTAACCTAAAAATTGAAACCATGAGCTCCATGCTTACCGGACAAGAGGTCGAAAGGGAGCGGATCGCCAGGGATCTTCATGACAGTCTTGGGGGATTGCTATCGACGGTGAAGCTCCACTTTGATGCGATCCAGGCAAAAAATCCTGAAATCACAAGTCAAAAAGAATATACGAAAGCGTATAAACTTCTGGATGAAGCCTGTGCAGAAGTGCGCACGATCTCTAATAATATGCAACCTGGCGCCTTGCTGAAGATGGGTATTGTTCCGGCCATCAATGACCTGGTCAACCGGATAGAATCAGAAGACATGCCGCATCTTGAATTCATTCATTACGGTGCTTTGAGTGATTTGCCATCGGCAATAATTCTTCATCTGTATCGCATCGTTCAGGAATTGCTGTACAACTGCATCAAACATGCTCATGCGAAAGAAATCTTAATCCAGCTCATACGAAATGAAGAAGATCTGGAAATCATGGTGGAGGATGATGGAAAAGGGTATGAACCGACTGAAGTGAGGAAAGGAATGGGTACTGAAAATGTTTCAGCGCGCGTCAATTTCTTAAAGGGTGAAATTTCTGTGTATAGTGTGATTGGTACGGGTACCACTACCACGATTACGATACCTTTTACAACTGACATGGCGGAGGGTGAGGTGTTTACTAATCTTGATCCGGAGATGTTCTGACCGCTCAATCCAAACCCCTGAAAGCCGTTACCAAACGTTTACGAAACGACTCATATTTGCCTTAAATATAATGCTTGAATTACAAGCCGGTATTGAACATATTAAGGATATATTATATATGATTAACTAGTTTATTGAGGCAAACAAAATTTGCAATGAATAGCCTTTGTAAGACCTGACTTAGCTTTTACGCACACTGGAACATCAGCCAATTTCTGCTTTGCAGTCATTTGACCCCACCCGTTGATGCCTCCAAAAATCCGTATTTTCGAACCAGCATCTTATTTCAAAAAATTAATACCAAAAATGCTTCATACCATTTCTCCCGTTGACGGCAGGTACGCAGACAAAACTTCAGTCCTGAGTTCCTATTTTTCTGAAGCCGCACTCTTGAAATACAGGTGCCTGGTGGAAATTGAATACCTGATTGCACTGATCGAAACAGGTATTATCCCAGATGCCAAACTAACTTCAGTAGAAAAATCGAGTCTTAAAAAAATAGTGACCTCATTTAG
>JBDSPM010000236.1:0-6355 GCA_039930325.1 Saprospiraceae bacterium | reverse complement strand
ATGGAAGCCGATATGTTTAAAAATGCATTGCAATTGAAAAACCGTAAGGCAAAGGCATGCATGATTCCAAGAACTGAAATCGTCTATATCGATGTGGAAGAGGGCATAGAAGAATTAAAAAAATCTTTTCTGGAAACACGTCATTCGCGCATATTAATTTCTGATGGGGATATAGATAATATCCTGGGCTATATACACCACCAAAGCCTGCTGAACGAACCTAAGGGAATTAAAGACATGATCATTCCCATTCAATACGTTCCGGAAGTCGCCAGTGTTCTGGATATTATGACATCATTTACCCGCCAACAAAATAACATTGCCGTGGTCGTGGATGAATTCGGAGGCACAGCCGGCATCATCACCTTAGAAGATATAGCTGAGGAAATATTCGGGGAGATCGAAGACGAACATGATGTGGAAGAATATGTGGATGAGATGATCAGAGAAAATGAATATCTTTTTTCTGCGCGACTCGAGATTGATTACCTGAATGAAAAATATCCGGCTTTAAAATTTCCTGAAGGTGAATATGAAACGTTGTCAGGATATATCGTCATGACTTCTGGCACTATTCCCGAACAAGGAAAAGAACTGGAATTAGATGACTACCGTTTTGTCTTTGAAAAAGTGAGCGATAAAAAAATAGAATTAGTCCGGGTTTTTTTGATTGATAATAACGATTGAATTGTGAGTTGCGGTTGGTGAGCTGCGGTTGGTGAGCTGTAGCACATGGTTGAGCGAACGAAAGTCGAACTATAGCAAAAGGATGCATTGAGCAGGTCGAACCATGAGTTGTGAGGAATGAGAGGAGTTTTGGTCTGAATTTTTCAACTCGTTATTCGTTCCCGGAATACTGAAGGATCTTCGCTACGCTAGATATTCGTTATTCGTTCCCGCACAGTTGATTTCGACCTTGAGGTAAATTTTATAATGCTACAATGTTTTCTACCTGAAAAGATACCGCTCCTGCGGAGCTTAAAAACGTTTTTTGGATTCTCTTTTTACAGAGATGTCGCTCCTCTGGAGCTTAAAATTTCTGACTATATTATTTGTCTATTACTCCCTGCTTCATTGCTGCAAATTCCACACATTAATTAGATTGTCAATTTTTATTGCCAATTGCCAATTGCCAATTGATTATTGCCCCATGCTCCCTACCCCCTACCCCCTGCTCCCTGCCCCCTGCTTTTACTTCCCGCTTTGAATTCTCTTTGATTCATCTTCAAGTCCCGTACTCCGTTTACGATTTCCCTTAATCTGGTTGCTTCCGATCAGGTAATTGAAATTCAACTTTGCCTGGCGGCTTTCCCATCCCCCATGTGCACTCAATGCAAGTGCTCCAAAATCATTCACTCCTGACCAGTTCTGGCTGTCAAAGATATCTGCAACTCCCAGCTTAACGGTGGCTCTTTCTTTCCAAAACTTTTTGGAAAGGCCGGCATCAATGCTCCACATAGACTTTGTAGCAAAATTTCCTCCCCAAATACCCGGAGAATTATACCATCCGGATACCTCAAATGTAAAAGCGCCTGGAAGGGTGAATGAATGCTGCATGTAGACATTGAATGTGGTAGCCGTGATGTCTACTATTTTCCCATTCCCAAAATCGGCTTTATTATGTGTGTTTGATACACTTGTGTTTGCAAATACATTCCACCACTTTTCTAAAGCAAACGGATAGCTGATGCTAAGAGAATAAACATCCTGATCTGCAATATTCTCAGTAGTAATATATGCTGCCCGCATACTTGCTGTATCTGTTATCTCTGACATCAGGTCCTTCGTATGCGTGTAGCTTAGTGTGGTATTTAATGTGTAATTGAAAGTATGTCCCAGTGAAAGGCTATTTGAAAATTGTGGCTTCAGGAATGGATTTCCTTTCTTAAAAGTCAATTCATCCAGCTTCCACTCGAACGGATTCAGGTCCCTGTAATTCGGCCTGTCAATACGGCGACTATAGGTAAGCCTCAAACTGTTCTTTTGATTGATTTGATACGTCAGGCCACCGCTTGGGAACAAATCAACATAATCCTGTTTGACTATCTCATCATTTTGCGGTTTCCGGCTCGTGAGATACCCTTTTGAATCGGTCTGCTCCATTCGCACGCCAAACTGAAATCCAATTTTTTTCCACTGCCTGCTAAAATTAACGTAGGCAGCATTCACATTTTCAGCATAGTTGAATCGATTCGTCCTGTCAATATTCAATATTGCATCATCATCAATGATGTCGTAGAACTCATAATTATTATCCGTATTTACGAGTGCCAGCTTAAATCCCGTACCGACTGTTCCGCCAAACAATCCTTTTTCATAATCAAGCTTAAGCGTCTTGATTTCAATATCTGTTGGTGCATGTGAAGAAAATATTCTTGAATTAATTAACGCGCCATTGGATGGATCGTAATAAAAGTTCGGCTGATACGAATCACCCACACTTCTGTATTTTCCAAAATCACCATCGAGATTGAGGACCGTGCCTTTTTTATTATCGTATTTGTAATTGCCATTGATGTTGACATTATCCTGGTTGCTTTCTACCCGGTTAGTCGCTTCAAGAAATTCAGTCGCAGCCTGGCTTCTGGACGGTGATATTGCGGTATGAATCTTACTCGTCCAGACATCGCTGTTCATAAAACCATCCACTAATACACCAATTGTAGCGTTTGTCGAAGCTGTAAAATCCACTCCGGCTCTTAATGAATGATTCTCCCATGAATTCCCGCCTGTATTTTGCTGATCAGTGAACAAGTCCGGTGTTGTCCGCTCAAAGAAATTGAATTGACTGCTTTGTCCATTGGCATAATTATAATTGCCAAAGACATTGACAAATTGAGTCCTGTTATTCAGACTGATATTTCCATCGAACCTGCCATGCGTTGCCTGATTGTATCCAAGACTTAGATTGGCATTTGTCCCAAGGGATTTGTCTTTAATCAGCCTGATATTGATGATCCCGGCATTTCCATCAGCTTCATATCGGCTTGAAGGTTGAGTGATCACTTCGATGGCTTCAATTTGACTGGATTGCAATGATTTAAGATAATTTGATAAATCATCACCAGTCAAAATCGATTGACGGCCATCAATATAAACTTTCACACCGCTTTTCCCTATAAGCATCAGGTGATCATTATTATCGACCACTACACCTGGCGCTTTTCTTAAGAGTTCGAGACCATTATTGCCTATGGAATTTACACTGCCTTCTACATTGAATACAGTTTTATCCGGTTTGACCTCGATAAGTGGTTTTGAAGCCGCTACTACCACTTCCCCAAGCTCCATGGCAAAAGGCAACATTTTTATATTCTCGAGCTCAAGGATATTTCCCTCCGTAACCTGGAAAGTAGGGGATATATACGTATCGTACCCGACAAAAGAGACATTTAGATAATACGTTCCCGGCAATAGATGTGTAAGTATGAAAGTGCCATCTTCTGAAGAATAACCTGCTTTTGTCATTGCGGAATCGGAGGTCTGAAAGAGTGTTATCGTGGCATATCCTATGGCATCCTTGTTTTCATTGACAACGCTACTTTTCAGTCCCGTATTGACATTCTGAGCGAAAAAGGTTGAAAAAGATAGGAGAAATATGAAGAGGAGTAAATTGATTTTTTTCATTTTCTGGTCTTGTGTTGATTAAAATTACAAGACTCAAATTTGCCGGCAAAGGTTGCATTCAGGAGCTTTTTATCGACGGAATACAATGAATAAAGGATAAGGAAGGAGGGTTTCAATGCCTGTTGAGTTGTTTTCCGTTAATTTTGAATCCTATGGCTGTCAAGATGCACCGTTTATTTCTTTTTTATTCTCTTGTAATCTTTGCATTTACATGTGATAGTAAAGTATCGTATGCACAGGCAGACAGCATTCATTTTCTCAAGCCGATAGAAGTTACTGCTGAACGGATAGACCTCACCGACATAGGTAAACACACTGACCGAATTGACAAAGCCACCTTTCTTCTTAATCGTCATGAAAGCCTTGCTTCCATATTGTCAATGGAGACTCCCTTATTTGTAAGGTCTTATGGGGCTGGCACATTGGCCACGCTTGGCATCCGGGGTGGAAGCGCATCACATACACAACTCTTATGGAATGGAATCCCTTTGCGAAATCCTATGCTGGGCTTGCAGGACATTGCATTAATTCCTGCAATTTTTTTTGATGAAGCAGCGGTGCATTATGGAGGACATGGTGCTGCATTCGGATCCGGTGCAGTTGGTGGCCTTATCTCAATCTCAAATTCACAAGTCAGCCCTGTCAACAGGATTGGTATCAATGGGTATGCAGGCAGTTGGAGACTCCATGGTGGCGATATTCAACTTGATTATGGATTTGGACATATGCGTATGTCTTCAAGATTGTTTTCACAGCGTGCTGACAATGATTATCGGTTCAGGCTTAAGAAAGGATTGCCGGAACAAAACCAGGTGCACAATCGAATAAAAAACAACGGCTTCCTTCAGGAGATATCGTATGCGTTGAATGAACGACAATTTATAACAGGCCGTTTGTGGTTTCAATATGCTGATCGCCAGATACCACCGACCTCAACTCAAAATATCAGCCAGGCCGCGCAACAGGATAAAATACTACGTGCTTCGCTGCAATGGAATTACATCGCAGATAAATTTCATTGGCAGGTGAAAAGCGCGTGGCTTGATGAAATAAATGATTACCAGGATTCCCTGATTATTTTATATACGCACAACCGGTTTCGTACCTGGTTAGCGGAAGGTGTTGCAACGTATCATCCAGGAAACCACTTCAGTGTTGTCACAGGACTTTATACCGAAGTTGCGCATGGCGAGTCCCAAAATTATCCGTCCATACAATCCAGAAATCAAAGTGCTGTTTTTTCATCGCTAAGATTGGTTTCAAAAAACTGGTTGTGGCGAATGCAGGCCAGGCAGGAGCTGACGGAACAAACCTGGTCACCGCTGCTGATCGATCTGGCAACAGAATGGTCAGGGATAAAAAAAATTACCTTCAAAACCAGCCTGTCCAGGAATTACAGGATGCCTACCTTAAATGATCTCAACTGGAGACCCGGAGGAAATCCAGATCTCCAACCAGAACAAGGATGGACTGCAGACGCTGGTGTTGATTACAAATCAATGTCTGAGAACATTGATTATTCAGCATCAATCACAGCATACAAAAGAGATATTGATCAATGGATCATGTGGATGCCTCCTCTTAAAGGGGTGCGTGATTATTGGTCGCCAATAAATATTACCAAAGTCAACAGTCATGGAATTGAAATACGTGGATCCTCGGGGTGGAAAATCGAGAAATGGGAATTGGATTTGAATGGCGGATTAGATCTGACATGGTCGACTTTCGAATCGTCATTGCCTCAATTTCGTATTGAATCAGGGGACCAGTTATTTTACGTTCCTATCGATAATATTATAGCAGGCTGCACGATTCATTATCAAAAATTAACAGGCTATTATCATCACCGATGGTTTGGAAAGTCCAGCGGTATAAATGATGAGATCAAAGCTGCTCAAATCGGATCAGCCGGGATATCCCTGGAATTCCTCAATCATCGCCTCACTGAATCGATTTATTTTCAGGCAGATAACATATGGAACGTGCCTTATCGGATCATCGAAAGAAGACCCATGCCGGGAAGAAGCTTAACAGTCGGTGTAAAATTTGCTGTTTTCTAGTCATAAGAATCATGTTATTCCTATTATCCGCTTCTTTTGCTTAATTTTAATGAACCAAGTGGTGAAACCTGACTTTATGAAACCAAGAGGAGTACTATTAAAAATCGTTTTCGGAACACTTTTATCGATCTCTGTTAACCTTGCTTCTTCGCAGGTGATAGCAGGTTTTGAAAATTTCAAATTGAATCGAGGCGAACACATAAATGATGCTTCACCTAATCCAGGCTTTCAAAGCGGTTCTGTAGAGTTGCCAAATTCGTATAACGCAGATTTTGATTTCTGGTCAGGGTTTGCAATTTCTGCAGATACTAATATCACCACGCCTGGCTTTACTAATCAATACAGTTCTATTGTTGGTTCAGGTGCTGAGGGCACACCGGCCTATGCGGTTGGGTATATTTATGACAATACGGTCATTCGTCTCAAAGGAACTGCTATCGGCAAAGCTATGATAGGAATGTATGTCACCAACAGCACATACGCCGCTTTAAGTATGCTCGACGGGGATTCATTTGCAAAAAAATTTGGAGGCGAGTCAGGCAAGGACCCTGATTTTTTTCTTCTGACCATTAAGAAATATTCGGGAGGAGCTATCGCAGATGATAGTATCAATGTGTACCTGGCTGACTATCGGTCTTCTAATTCAGCAAAAGATTACATCCTCAAAG
>JBDSPM010000235.1:0-2785 GCA_039930325.1 Saprospiraceae bacterium | reverse complement strand
GTATCCTTCCGGAACTATCCTGAATTTCAGCAAAGGAGGCCTTTCCCATCACCCGGTTAGACATCAGGCGGCCGGCAACAACCACATCTTGAAAATTTTTCTCTTCAGACTTAAATCCTTCCTTGATAAGAGCCGCATGCGTGTTCACCGGGTAGAGCTCTGGAGGATACGGATTGATGCCGAGATCAATTATTTTCTGAAGGTTTTGTCTCCGGAAAATCTCCTGCTCTGAAAGTTGTGCCATGGTCGAATGTTAAGCTTTAAACCGCTAAAATAACCGTACCTGAGAGATTGACACCCTGAAAGATATATTAGCTGTCAAGAATATAATTTTCAGACCTTCGTCAAAATGCCTCCTCCGGAAGAAAATTATGCTGAAATACTACTGCCCCTGGCATTAGAGAATACCTATACCTATCGTATTCCTTCAGAATTATCCGCTAAAGTTTCCTTTGGCATACGGGTTGAAGTTCAGTTTGGAAGCAGAAAAAGATATGCGGGCCTGGTGATCAATGTTTCATCAAAAGCGCCAGCCTATCGCACTAAAGAAATCATCAGTGTCCTGGATGATGCCCCATTAATCCAATCCTGGCAATACAAATTCTGGAACTGGATGGCCTCATATTACTGCTGCACACCAGGTGAAGTCATGAAAGCTGCTTTGCCGGGAGCAACCCTTCTTTCCAGCGAGACGATGATCAGTCCTCTCCCAATACCAGAAGACGAAATTCTACAATTAGGCAATCCCTTGTATGATCTGATGCGGATCATTCAATCCAAATCCTCTGTTTCTCTTGATGAATTGGGAAAAGAAAGTGGCTTGAAAGTGCTTTATCCATACATCGTCACTTTATATAAAATGGGCTATATCGTGGTCATTGAGAGGCTCGCTGAAAAATATATTCCAAAAAAAATAAAGCTAATCCAGCTTTCAGAAGACTTTAGTACAGAACAAGGTTTACATAAGGCACTTGACATTGTATCCGCGAAAGAAAGTCAGATGAAATTCCTGCTGAGCTATTTATCACTGTCAGGAGATCAAAAAATTCCCCTGGAAATAAAAGATGTTTTAGTTAAAGCTGAATTGGAAAAAAGTGTAGTCAAATCCCTTGTCAAAAAAGGAATTTTCAAAGAAGTCACGCGGGAAATAAACCGTATGGATCGGTTTAAACATGAGATTTTTCCGGAGGAAACCACTTTATCTGATGCGCAACAAGAAGTTTTTGAAAGTATTCGGCATCAATGGCATGAGAAAGAAGTTGTACTTCTTCATGGCATCACCGGCTCAGGGAAGACGATCATATATACACGGTTAATTGAAGATGTAATTAAGGAAGGAGGACAGGTCCTGTATCTCGTTCCTGAAATAGGCCTGAGCGTTCAGATCATGAATCGTTTAATTAAAAAATTTGGAAACCAAATCACAATTTCGCATTCACGCCTTAGCGAGCACGAACGTGTAGATCTCTGGAACCAGGTAAAAGCGGGCATTCCAATTGTGGCAGGAGTGCGATCAAGCATCTTTCTTCCTTTTCAGAATCTTAAGCTCATCATTGTAGACGAGGAACATGATACAAGTTATAAACAACAAGATCCTAATCCGCGGTATCATGCACGAGATGTAGCTATTTATTTAGGCAAACAATTAGGGGCAAAAGTTTTGTTAGGTTCAGCGACGCCGTCGATAGAATCCTATTTCCATAGCGAGTCCGGGAAGTATGGAAAAACATTATTGAGTGAGCGATATCTGGGCATGCAATTGCCACAGGTGAATATGATCGATAAGCGAAAAGACAAGTCAGCTGAAGGATCTCCCTACAGTCATAGCCTGATCGAATCCATAAAAAGTACATTGAGTGAAGGTAATCAGGTTATTATTTTTAAAAACAGAAGAGGATATTCACCGGTGCTGAAATGTAACGTCTGCGAATGGATAGCGGAATGTAATCAATGTGATATATCTCTCACCTATCATAAAGGCCGTAACAAATTAGTCTGTCATGTGTGCGGCACAGTGAAAGAAATGATTTCGTTGTGTCCTGCATGTGGTTCACCCAGATTAGTACTTGAAGGGTATGGCACAGAAAAAATTGAAGATGAGTTGTCAGTAATATTTCCTGATTCCAAAATCAGGCGTATGGATCTGGATACGACCCGTGGCAAAAATAATCTTGAAAATCTCATCTATGATTTTGAAAGAGGAAAAATTGACATACTTGTGGGCACGCAGATGGTGACAAAAGGACTTGATTTTGATCATGTAGGTTTGGTAGGAGTGATCTATGCAGATCATGCTTTGCACTATCCGGATTTCAGAGCTGCAGAACGAACATTTCAAACCCTGGTGCAGGTTAGCGGCAGAGCAGGAAGAAAAGACCATCAGGGAACTGTTATGATTCAGACTTTTCAACCTGAGCATCCTGTTTTCCTTGATGTGCTTCATAGTGATTATCCCTCATTTTATAAAAGGGAAATTAAGGAGCGCGAAATATTCCGCTACCCTCCGTTTGTGCGCCAGATAGCTATCTCTATCAAACACAGACAGGCTGAAGTCAGCCGGGATGCAGCTGACCTGCTTGTCACTGAGCTAAAACCCAAACTTGGAAACAGGCTTTTAGGTCCATCCGTGCCAACGGTTGCCCGCGTGAGAAATCAATATATCCATATGGTGTATATCAAAATAGAGCGGGATGCCAAATTACTTTCGGAAATAAAAAATGCACTAAAGATTTTTCAAAATGGATTGGTGAAGAGAAAATCATTGTCAACTGTTCGAATAAGCATT
>JBDSPM010000234.1:0-4296 GCA_039930325.1 Saprospiraceae bacterium | reverse complement strand
CTTCAGGTAGTTTGAGATTGGCTAATGCTTTGCTCAGCTCACCTTTTCTGTCACTCATCACACCTTTGAGCCCGGTCTTTGGGTCCGAAATCCCTCCTGCGATCAATGCAAGGATCCCTGCATCGCCTCCCCGCATCGCATTCGCAAGGTAACCTCCGATCTGGGACCTGATCAGGTAGCCCTGCCCCGCAAAATAGACATCAAAGTTATTGTCCTTGCATACATCAATCAGGCTGGTTACAGCCTGTGTTCGAATCACAATGGATTGATCAGGTTGTATGTATTGTGGCAATGATTCGAAATTACGAATATCACTTCCCCAAGCTTTCAACCAGGCAGCTTTTTCATACACATTCGTGGCAGCATTCATACTTGCCTGGATTTCTTTTGACAATGCGGTTTTGGCAGAAGAAAACATAGAGCTCATATATTTATTTGCTGCTTCTGCCATCCGGGTTTTTGCCTGCCACGTTTTGCATTGGTCCATTGCTGATTTGTACCGGTTGGCATCTTGTTCTTTGCCGAGGTTGACAAAATATTGCGCAGCTACTTCCGCCGGGCCTGCGTGGCTGTCCTTTGTTTCATCCAGTATGTCTTTTTGAACATCGTTATAATCGAAAGTTTGTAATGCACGGATGATATTGCATTTCACCAGGTCATTCGATTCGGTTGAAAGACTTTCAGACAATAGTTTGCTGGCGGTAGATGTTTTTAATTTACCTAGTGCAGTAGCAATGCACATCCGCAGAAAAGGATCGCTTTCGCTTTGCCATATCGCTATTAATTGTTCTGCATGAGGAGCCAGATCTAATCCCGCCGCCCGATGAAGATAGTTGGCCGCGACCAGTCTTACTTCAGGGGGCAAAGCTGCATCAGAAAGATATCTCACCATGGTCGTTGTGCTTTCAGGATCCACCTTGTTTCGCATAGAATATCTATAAATTCCCCGCACTTGTCCGAGAAGTAATAGTGTGTCTGTAGGCTGATAAGTTGATATGGTACCTAGATCGCGAAGAAACTGTGTGCTTCCTGTTTTCCCCATGGCTTCAAGAATGTCGCTGTTGGCTTCCTCATATAGACGGGCACTATCCCTTCCATCAAATGCAGCGGTTAATTGTGCCTCTGCTTTTAGAGATCCGATCTGGCCTATTGCAATTGCAGCCATAGCTCTGACCTGGCCCTGCTCATCAGACAATAAAGGAAATAAAGCATTGAGTGCGGTCGAATCCTGGTAAGATGCAAACGCTCTCGCTGCCGCATAGCGAATCGAAGGATCATCACTTTTAAGGCTGATGAGCAGGCTGTCCTTGTCCTGCCGGGTTTGCATTTCATATATTTTCCGGACACCAGGCTGATGTATACTGGTCTTAAAGGGGGCGGGAACTTTTTCCTCCACTGGAACACAACCTGCTATTGTCCAAACTACAAACGCTATTAGGAAAAAACCAATTTTACTCCATTGTTTCATAACCACGCACATTGGTATTTCTTTTTAATCATTTCTTAAAGCTCTCCTTTTGAAGGGTCAAATTTATCTTAATTAATTTTCAATAAATTCTTCTTCATAAGTTTTATCAGATTCAAAATGATCTATGAACCCATTTTGATGACGCATGGCATTGTATTTAGCACAATCGGTTTCAATATCAAGGCCGCCAACAGGTATTTCAAATTTCGCATTCAGGTCATAATCCGTGTTGGTCGAATTTTCCAGTCGACTTAGGAAAGCTTTAAAAAATGGCCTGGCCATGGCAGCCCCTTGTCCATCTGCTAATGTATTGAACCTAATCCAGGGATCCTCTCCACCTACCCAAGTCCCCACGACGAGTGAAGGTGTAACTCCCATAAACCATCCATCCACATAATCATTCGTGGTTCCGGTCTTTCCGCCTACTTCACTTTTAAAATCCCTGAAGGCATAGTCTGCAGCAAACTTCAGCATATCCACCATCACAGCATTTGCTTTAGGTGGAAGAGCTACCTGTTCTTCTCTGACTGCCCTGTATATCACTTTACCATTAGCATCTTCAATGGAGGAAACAAAATAGGGCTTTACAAAAACACCATTATTAGCAAATGTGCAATATGCACCAGTCATTTCCATGACGCTGAGGTCTGCTGATCCAAGACAAATAGATGGTTGATTGGGCACCCTGTATTCACCATCGGACCGTCGCAGAGAACTGTCAATACCCATATTATTGATCAGGCCCCTCACTACATTTGCATTACCGAGTTGCTGCATTAGAAATACAGAAATCGTATTTCTTGAATCTCTCAGCCCTTCAAACAAAGTGAATGTTCTTCCTGTATATTTTCCATCTGCATTGTTTGGTGTCCATGTAGATTGTAATCCGAAATTGCCATCGCCCGGCCCGATGGTGTAAGGCTGATCCAGGACAGGAAAACAGGGTGATATTCCTTGTAAGGTAATCGCAGTGGCATATACGAAAGGTTTAAAAGTAGACCCAACTTGCCGGCTTGCACCTGTGTGATCAAACTGAAAGTATTTATTATTGATTCCTCCTATCCAGGTCTTTACTTCTCCTGTTTTTGGATCAATAGCCAGTATTCCGGTCTGCATAAATTTCCTGTGATACTTTATGGAATCCAGGGGCGACATATGAGCCATTTTCTCTCCTTTGGCATTGTAGTCAAACACCATCATATCCACTGGCAGGTTCATCACTTTCATGATTTCTTTTTGAAAATCAGTCCATGTGGAGACCATCCGTGGCCACAAATCACCTGCCATCACATTTTTATATTTTTTCGACCGGTCCGGGGTAATGGATTTTGAAGAAACCAGCCTGGCGAAACGGCCGGTTTTTTGTGTCTCCTGTAAAATATTTTCTATATCCCAATCCGTAAGTTGGATACCATGTGCCTCCTGGATTTTATCAAGCAAGAAACTTAGCTTGACCTCACGAAGGGCAACATATCGCCCACTTTGACGAATCAAATGGGTGAGTGATTCTTTTCTTATTTTTTTCTGCAGGTCATCCGCATTGTAGGTCCACGGGTCTTTGGCCAGCCACACTTTGTTATATTTTTCCTGGACTGTGGCCATATGCTTCCACATCTCTTGCTCGGCCATTTGCTGCATATCCTCATCTATGGTGGTATACACTTTCAGTCCGTCCTTATATATATTATATTTCTCTCCATTCGTCTTGCGGTATTCATCCTGTTCAAAGAGACTTTTTAGCCAATTCGCCAATACCAATCTGAAATAAGGAGCGAGGCCTGTGTCATGGCTTTGCTTGCTGAAATGAGAAATATCAAGTGGCAGCATCTTCAGGGAATCATATTGGTGCCTCGTGATATAATCCCCCTTACGCATTTGATTGAGCACTATCATTCTCCGGTACATGACTGTATCAGGTCGACGAACCGGATTGAATAACGCAGGGTTCTTCAACATCCCAATCAGTGTGGCAGCCTCTTCAATTTTCAGATCCTTTTGGTTTTTTCCAAAATAAATCTCTGAAGCCGCACTGATGCCATAAGCTCCATAGATAAAATTGAATTTATTGAGATACATGGCCAGGATCTCCTGCTTTGTGTATTGTCTTTCAAGCTTTACTGCTGTGATCCATTCTTTAAATTTTGTCATAGCCAGCGTCCACGCTCTCTTGGTTTTGCCCATGCCTTCAAAATCAGGTCTGTCAAAAAGAAGCTTAGCTAACTGCTGTGTGATCGTGCTGCCTCCACCTTTGCGCGTGTTGAAAGTGATGACACCCATGACGACTCTTGAAAGCGCCTCCACATCAACACCGGAATGAGAGAAATACCGGACATCTTCTGTGGCCACCAATGCATCGATCAGGAAAGGATTCAAATCATTGTAATTGACAGGAAGCCGGTTTTGGGTATAGTATCTTCCAAATTCTCTGCTTTTGACATCATAGACCTGGGAAGCCAATTCAAAATCAGGACTTTCTAATTGCTTAAAATCAGGCAAGCCCTGGAACGAGAGTACTACAAAAAATAATATGCTAAGACATGCGATGGTGAATGCACTATACCAAAGCTTTTTATTATACCTGGCAAATGCTGATGAAGTATGTTCCATAATCTTTACTGATCCTTAAGCCTGTTTATCCTCTCCCAAACGAAAAGGTACGGAATTGACTTGTCCACGTACCCAATCTAAACTTTCCATGATCGTACTATTTTCCACAGGCATGTCCCAACGGCAAGATCCTATCTTATCCGGAAGACTATACCCTATCCTGCCTTTCAATTTCTTCTTATCCCCTTCAATCCAGGGTAGTATCCTGCCGGATGGCGGCA
>JBDSPM010000233.1:0-5671 GCA_039930325.1 Saprospiraceae bacterium | reverse complement strand
GTTGTAGGTCAGTAGGTGATAGGGGTCGAGAATTCTCTCACTTTTAAAGATCTCGAACAAGTCTTTCGTGGTTAAATTCACACCTGATGGAATGTCTCACTCTTTTAACGTTTTTCCGGATATTAGTATTTTTACGATCGCTAAATGTAAAATACTAAAACGACCAACTTATGTCTCCGTGTAGAATTCTGTTTTTAATTTTTATTTCCCTGATAAAATTGTCTGCACAGAATGATAATTTCTTTTTGGAGAACTTTGGTTCAAATATTCACCAATGGAAATTATCAGAGAAAAAACCATATTTCGGGATTAGTCACAATGAATATCAGATCTACAATGATGAAGGAAGGAAGCCGGTAGTCTCCATTATTCAGATTCCGTTTGATGAAGAAAAAAAATACCGGATCGAGGCAGAGGTAAAACAAACATACACACCGGCGCCTGATGGAGGATCGTTTGGAATTTACTTTGGTGGTAGTGATGAAAAGAATGGATATGCGTTTGTCCTCGACCGGAGTTACAATTGCATGCTTCTGCAGATGATTGATGGTAAGACAACAGAGATATGGAGAGCACCTTGCAAGCGCTTTGATGCAAAAGGTACATTTTATTCCGGTGATAAACTGACGTTATCGCTTGGCCAGACACTTTGGTATTTTTATGTAAATGATTCACTTGCCTACACTACTGCTCCATTTGCATGGATGGGGCATACTGTAGGTTTTTATGTTTCCGGGATGAGTGGGTTAGAAGCACACTATCTCAATATCGGGGAAACGGATCTGAAGGCAGCGTCCTGTGGAGTTGCTTACACTAGTGAAAACTTTAGAAAATCTCTGAAAACAGCAGTATGTGCATTGTCAGGAAACCTGGAAGAAGTGTTGGGGGATTTTGATTATGATTACAATGAAGGGAAATATTGGAAAGTAAAAAATGCGGAATTCGAAGGCTCCTCGGATATCTATATTGCAGAAGGAGGAGATTCTCAAAAATATTGCAGAGGTAGAGAGATGATCGTTCAATTCAAGTGTCAGGACAGCAAGGACTTCGAAATCCACATGGACCAGATGGATACCTTTCGAAAAGAGATTAACCAGGTCAGTCCACCTTGTTGCGAATTAAATATCACACATACGTATGAACATCTTACGGCGAAGTTGATAAAAGCTATTCAATGGGAGGGGGTCATAAAAAATTCATTAGATGAACTTATTCCAATAATGGTGGAGCTTGATCTCCTGATCATAGGAAGTGAATATTCTGTCAATGTGCATATATCACAACCGGTGAACTGAGGAGTTAAGAGTTATGGTCCCTGAGCTTGTCGAAGGGGAGTAATCTTTTTCTTCCTTTCACAAGCTCAGGGACCGAAATGTAAAAGAGAAAGGGTTTTCACTTAGATGAGGAATCGAAGCGATACGGAACGTAACTTGATATTGTCGATCCAACTGATGCGTCAACCTAATGAATAAGTCCCTACCTTTACAGCCATGAAACAATCGCCATTCAAATTCCAGGGAAATACTTCCAAACAAGCTGCCAAAGCCAAAGCTGAGGCTCCGAAAGAGCATGATGATGCGCAGGGCAAGCCCGCGGTGAATCCAAAGGACATCAAGCGCGTGCAAACTAAAGCCAGAACGAATGTCACTGTCCGGACCGGCAGGCCGGTAAATGCACAAAGACCCAAAGGGAAGGGGTAAGCCTTTGCCTCCTGCTTGTGCCTCCTGCTTGTGCCCCCTGCCCCCTAAATGGGGTAATTCAATCATCTTTTATGATTAAACAATTGCTCATTTTTTATTCTTAGAAGAAGCATGCTTCTCTGTGCATTCATGCTAGCTCAATAAATAATTTGGAAAAGTTCGTTTTTCTAAAATTGTTTATTATTTTTCATCATTATTATTACGAATAAGGGAATAAGTAATATTTAATAGTTTCCTAAGCAATTTTTTTATCAGCATTTCAATTCGTTTATATCTTCTCCGATTTTGCCGGCGGGCTTTTATTTGGATAAACACGATTCATCATGACGACACTTTCATCTACCAAAGGAAGAGGATGGTACAGAGACCTTCCTGATTTCAGGGATCAAACCCCTGCTACAAAAACAATCACTGAAAAGCAAAAATTGCGTGGTGTAACTAAGCCGGTTAACGCCATATTAAAACCTTTGGAAACTGCAAAGCCTTTACCTGCCAAGCTGGATTTGAGACATTGGTGCTCGACTGTAGAGGACCAGGGATCATTAAATTCCTGTACAGCTAATGCTGCAGTAGGATTATATGAATATTTTGAACGTAGAGCATTTGGGAAGCATATTGAAGGCTCACGTTTATTTCTCTACAAGGCGACGCGTAACTTATTGCAATGGGAGGGAGATGAAGGTGCATACCTGCGATCTGCGATGGGCGCTATGGCATTGTTTGGCGTTCCTCCTGAGAAATACTGGCCGTATAATGAAGCTATGGTAAACCAGGAGCCAGATGCATTTTTATATTCATTTGCCAAAAACTTCCAGGCCATTTCATACTACAGACTTGATACGCCCGGAATAAACAGGGATGTGCTGCTGCCAAAAATTAAGGAGCACCTGTCCATGAATTTGCCTTTGATCTTTGGATTTTCATGTTATTCTTCGCTTGATCAGTCGGACGAAAATGGGGGATGCATTCCTTTTCCAGATAAGCTGGAAGATCAGGATGGTGGACATGCAGTGATGGCGATCGGTTTTGATGACAAGAAAGTCGTTACGAATAAATCGAAAGGGGATAAAACAAAAGGGGCTTTCCTCATTCGCAATTCATGGGGTAAGACCTGGGGTGAAGATGGGTATGGATGGCTGCCTTATGAATATGTGTTGAAGGGAATTGCTGATGACTGGTGGGCGATGACGAAGGCGGCATGGATTGATACGGGGAATTTTGGGGAGTAAAATGGTCAAAAATCAGACTATTTTAGGTTATAATCGGTAAAAGTTATAACTATTTCCGATTATAACCAAAAAAAGTAATAAATTTGGTATTGTGATACCTAGATTACTTACCGGGTTGATAAAGCAGCGATTGGCAAAGGAGAAAGCCATTATACTACTTGGACCAAGGCAGGTAGGGAAGACTACTTTACTCTTTGGTTTACTGGAAAATGATCATAATGTCCTTTACCTTGATTGCGATGAACCAGATGTCAGGAAGCGATTGACTGAGCCGACATCTACAGAACTCAGAAATTTATTTGGTGATCATCATCTCGTGGTGATTGACGAAGCTCAGCGGATCAAAAATATTGGCCTTACCACAAAGCTGATTGTCGACAAATTAAAAAAAGTAAAAATTATCCTTTCAGGTTCTTCGGCATTGGAACTTGCCAATACAATTAACGAACCACTTACCGGTAGAAAATTTGAATTCCTCCTGCTTCCATTTTCAACGCTGGAACTTGTGAATCATTTTGGACGATTGGAAACAGAAAGACAACTGGAACAACGACTCATATTCGGATTTTATCCCGATTTAGTTCTCCATCCCTCCGAAGCAAGAGAGAGGCTTTCGGAATTGGTGACGAGCTATTTGTACAAAGATATTTTTACATACCAGGACATTCGCAGGCCTGGTCTGCTTCCTGATTTGCTGGAAGCTATAGCCAGGCAAGTCGGAAATGAGGTTTCATATCATGAATTGGCTTCACTACTTGGAGTAGACGGTGAAACTGTCAAACGCTACATAGACCTGTTGGAAAAAAGTTATGTCATATTCAAATTGAGATCCTTCAGTCGCAATCTTAGAAATGAATTAAAGAAGAGTATTAAAATTTACTTTTTTGACAATGGAGTTAGGAACGCAATACTAGGAAATTATCAACCCTTAGAACTAAGGACAGACATTGGAGCTCTTTGGGAAAATTTCTTTATTAGTGAACGTATCAAATTGCATTATTTTAATCGAACAGAAGTAAAAGCTTATTTCTGGCGCACCAAACAACAGCAGGAAATAGATTACATCGAAGAAATAAATGGAAAGATCTCAGTATTTGAATGTAAATGGAATCCTAAATCGAAAACAACCTTTTCTTCTACTTTTATCAGGGAATATTCACCGAAGGCAACACATTTGGTAACGAGAGAAAATTATTTGGAATACCTGCTGTCGGACACTTTGGCCTCTTCTACGGGCGCTAAAGAGAAAAATTAATCTATTACTGCGGATTCTGTTCCGCTCCCCTCCATCTCCATCCCCTGTGCTTTCATATCATCAAACATCCCAAGCACTCCAACGAGACGATGATATCCTCTCGCTTTTAAAATAGATGCAGCGACCGTAGACCGATATCCGGAACGGCAATGCAGATAATACGTAGTAATTGGATTGATCTCTGCCATATGCTCATTGATAGCATCAAGCGGGAAATGCGTAGCTGAAGCAAGGTGTGATTTATCCCATTCATCCGGCTTACGTACATCAAGAATAGAAATATCCGAATGCTCATCTAATGCGTGCTTAAAAGCAGGAACATCTAAAATATCGATTTTATGCACTGGCTTGCCTGCAGCTTTCCAGGCATTGAAACCACCTTCGAGATGTCCCAAAGCATGATCATATCCTACACGTGCAAGACGCATGACGGTTTCTTCTTCACGGCCTTCCGGAGTGATCAGAATAATTTTTTGTTTGATGTCAGGAATTAATGAACCGACCCATGGAGCAAAAGATCCATCGAGACCAATAAATACAGAACCCGGAACATATCCATTGACAAAATCCTTCTGATGGCGCACATCAAGCATCAATACATCATCTTCTTCACTCAGCATTTCAAATTCCGGAATGGATAATGCGCGGGAACCTTTTTCCATAACCGTATCAATCGCTTCGTATCCTTCCTTGTTCATCATCGCATTCTTGGCGAAATATTGTGGAGGAGGTAATAAACCGTCCGTTACTTCTTTAATGAATTCATCACGTGTCATATCAGCACGCATCGCATAATTCGTTTTCTTCTGATGACCCAGTGTGTCAAAAGTTTCGGTGCTCATGTTTTTACCGCAAGCAGAACCCGCACCATGCGCCGGATAAACCATGATATCATCCGGCAACGGAAATATTTTTGAACGCAGACTATCGAACAGCCAGCCTGCCAGATCTTCCTGCGTCAGGTGAGTTGCTTTTTGCGCCAGGTCAGGCCTGCCGACATCGCCAATAAATAATGTATCGCCTGTAAAAATGGCTTCCTCTTTCCCCTGGTCATTGATCAAAAGAAAAGTGGTACTTTCAGGTGTGTGCCCGGGCGTATGCAAAGCCTTTATCTTCAGCTTGCCGATGGAAAATATTTCTCCATCCATTGCAATGTGGCTTTGGAATGTTGTCTCTGCAGTGGGTCCGTATACTATGGTGGCGCCTGTTTTTTTAGCAAGGTCCACATGGCCGCTTACAAAGTCAGCGTGAAAATGTGTCTCAAATATGTACTTAATCTTTACGCCCCGCTCTTCAGCCCGCCGGATGTACGGAAGTGTTTCCCTGAGAGGATCTATCACCGCCGCTTCACCCTCTGACTCAATAAAATAAGCTCCCTGGGCAAGGCAACCTGTGTATATCTGTTCAACAGCTTTCATAAGGAATTGAGGTAAGCAGGTCGTAAAACACAAATATAAGACGATGGTTTACCTCCTGCCCTCTGAAAA
>JBDSPM010000232.1:0-3267 GCA_039930325.1 Saprospiraceae bacterium | reverse complement strand
CATAATTCCAGCGGGCACTAAATTCCCAGGTGCGACTTATATTGAGCGTCGCTAAGAGATTGATATTATGCCGTCTTTCAAAGTGTGTGGGGTAGACCTGCTCACCATCATCCCTGTTTACATAACCCAGAGAATAAGTAGCCCAGAGATACATCTTTTTGGTTTGCCTGCTAAAGCTGAGGTCGAGACCATATGCGTTTCCGGTTTCCGTTTGAAAATCAGGATCTTCGATGGTCAGTTTATTTCTGCTAATACCAATCAACTGGCTGAATTTTTTATAATACCCTTCCAGATTGATTTCCCAACCAGATGAGAGATCGAATTCAAATCCAGCCAGAGCGTGCCAAGCTTTCTGAAGTTTATCTTTTGTTTGAATTTTGGTACCTGGCTCATAGATTCTTTCTTCAGGCCCTGATAAAAATCCTGGAAAAAGATTAACAATATCTTTTTCATTTTCAGCACTTATAAGATTTTGTGAATATTTTCCTGCAGCAAATTTGACCCTAAAATGATCAGAAAAATTTGCTTTGATAGCAAGCCTGGGTTCAATTGAAAAATTACCTAATGAAGCATAGAACTGAGCACGAAGCCCTGGTTCAATGATGAGTGCCCCTGCTTTATGACGAAATGTAAAGAAACTGCCCAGTTCGGTTGTATTTTCATTCTGATTACGCGTAATCCCTGCGCTATTGAAACTGAAGTCAGTACTAAAGCCATTCAGATCGAATCCATAATTGAAAGTATTGTTTTTTCCGAAATAAGAAAAATCAAGTAAAGCATTAAATCCACCAATAACATTCTTTCGTGGGCCTTCATCTGGCTTATTCAGCATAATATCGTATTTCGAATAAGCTAAAGTACCTGCTATAATTAAATTTGACGAAGATGGGATTAGTTTGAAATTAAGACCTCCACCGCTAGATGTCCAATCCAATTTTGCAATATTTTTAGGACTGGTCCGAAATTTTGCACCGTCAGAAAAATCAAATCCAAAAATATCGATTTTACTTCCTCCCCCCGTCAAGAAAGAAATTTTTCCATAAATGTCAGTGTAGGAATATGGTAATCCCAATGAATCTTCGGTAGCATACTTATACAATGTTGATGAGGTTTTATCAAGCAAAGAATGTTTGCCGGTCAATAAAAAAGAAGCACTAGCATCTTTATTAGCATTAAACTTGATGATCGGACCTTCTAATAAGGTTTTGATCTGAAATGGACTTGCTGATACTAAACCTCCATACCTTGATCTGTCACCTTCTCTTGTTTTCAGATCTACAATAGCAGAAATCCTGCCACCATACTCTGCACCGAAACCCCCGGTCAACACTTCTGCAGATTTTATTGCTTCGGTTTCAAACACGCTGAAGAATCCAATGCTATGAAATGGATTGTAGATCGTCATTCCGTCCAGAAGCACTTTTGTCTGAACAGGCGAACCACCTCGAATATAAATCTGGCCTCCCTGATCACCGGTAGAGATGACACCGGGCAGCACTTGAAGGTATTGGGCGATATCAGCCTCTCCTCCTACTGCAGGTAGGGCTTTAATTTGTTTCGGGGTAAGGGTAATTTTTGAAAAATTTACTTCGTTACGGCGCTGCTCGAGGCTGGCGCTGACGTTTATTTCGTGAAGCTCGATCGAGCCTTCTGTGAGATATAGCTTTAGATACTTGACCTGGTTGGGTTCTACGGTAACTTCATTTCTAAGCGTGTCGTAGCCAATGAACACGGCTTTAAGGTGGTAAGTAGAAGCCGGGATATCCGGAAAATTGAAGAATCCATCCAGGTCAGTAACCGTTCTCAAATCGGACCCTTCAAGGATAACATTTGCGAAGGAAATCGCCGATCCATTGATCAGATCGTACAAATGGCCGCGAAGTGTTCCACTCTGGGCTGATAAGTTTCCGCCCTGGAATAAGCCAATTAGGGTCAGAATACCAATGAAAATGGGGAAATGTGAGATCCTTGTCTTTAACATAAGGCGGCAAAAATAAACATCTTAAGCCTATGCGGAAGTCTAAAAACGTGATATTCTTTGCTAATCCTACATTTGCACCTATGCAGACAAATCCCCAAGGCCAGCCAATTACGGATATGAAGTGTCCCGCTTGCGATGGTTTGTTGTGGAGAGAGGCAAGCCAGGTCAAGGATTACAGCATCACCAGCGAGTGGTTTGGACTGAAGGAGTGTACATCATGCCATCTGAAAGCGACATTCCCGCAACCTCAGGCTCAAGAGCTTGGCCGCTATTATGCTTCAAAAGATTACATTTCTCACAGTGACACGAGATCAGGCCTGATCAACAAGCTTTATCATTTAGTCCGCCGGTATATGCTGGAAAAGAAATTCGACTGGGTTTCGAGAGCCAGTAAGCTGGAAACTGGCAGGCTTCTGGATGTGGGTGCAGGAACAGGGCATTTTGCACATTACATGGCTGAATATCACTGGGATGTGGTTGCCTTAGAGCCTGATGAGGATGCGAGGAAAGTAGCCGCAGAGAAACTGGAAATGGAAATCCATCCGCTTGAAGTTCTTGGTCAACTGGAAGAAAATAGTTTCGATGTCATCACCTTGTGGCATGTATTGGAGCATGTGCAGGATATTTCAGGATATGTTTCACATTTTAAAACATTGTTGAAAAAAGATGGCGTATTGATGATAGCTGTTCCGAATCACACATCACGTGATGCAAAACAATATGGAATGCAATGGGCAGCGTATGATGTGCCTCGTCATCTCTGGCATTTCAGTCCTTTGTCAATGGAAAAGCTTTTGACAAAACATGGATTTAAATTGGCAAATAAAATTTCAATGCCTCTTGATGCATTCTATGTGAGCATGCTGAGTGAAAAATATCGTGGTAATAATTTTTTTGGTCCTATAGGTGCGGCGATCTCAGGATTAAGCACCTGGATAGCTTCTACGAGAAATGTGGAGAGGGCAAGTTCGATCATATATGTGTCTTCGCCGGAATAAATTCCCGCGAAACCATATCTTTCATGCCTACGGCATTTGATTCGAAATTCAAAGAATTTCGAGACTAGTGCCGTAGGCACGGATCATTTTGTACGCAGCGGGTTTGAACCCTTGCGAACCTTTCCATTGATTTTAATCATTGGTGTATTTCCTTTTGACCATCCTTCGCCGGAATAAATTCCCGCGAAACCATATCTTTCATGCCTACGGCATTTGATTCGAAATTCAAAGAATTTCGAGACTAGTGCCGTAGGCACGGATCATTTTGTACGCAGCGGGTTTGAACCC
>JBDSPM010000231.1:0-4317 GCA_039930325.1 Saprospiraceae bacterium | reverse complement strand
ATTGAAAGAACTGCTCACTGCTCCCAACTCCCTGAAAAGGGGGACTTGATGAATTACTTTTTAATAGTTCCCCTTTTCAGGGGGTAGGGGGCAAAACTTTTCAGAGGGTAGGGGCAAAACTTTTCAGGGGGTAGGGGGCAAACCTTTTCAGGGTGTAGGGCGCAAAAAAAACCACCCCATCCCTTAGAATGAAGTGGCCTTCAGATTGGTTTTAACAGTCGCAATGGCGATAACTGTTCAGGTGCAAATTGTATACCAAATAAAATAGGCTTGGTATTCTAACCTCGACTAAAATAATGCATCTTTGTCGCCCCCATGGTTCCGGAAACAGAAAAATATGATCTCCGAGGCGCTTCATCTTCCAAAGCTGAAGTACACAAAGCGATTAGGAATCTTGATAAAGGATTATACCCCAATGCTTTCTGTAAAATCTTACCTGATGTAGCCGGCAGTAATCCAGATTATTGCAATATCATGCATGCCGATACGGCTGGAACCAAGCCCAGTCTGGCCTATACCTATTGGAAAGAAACAGGAGACCTGTCTGTCTGGAGAGGAATCGCACAGGATGCCCTGGTGATGAATCTGGATGATATGGCTTGTGTGGGATGCATTGATGACATTCTTATATCATCTACGATCGGACGTAATAAGCACCTCATACCGGGAGAAATCATCGAAGAAATTGTTGAGGGAACTATTGCCTTCATTGATAAGATGGGGGAAAGAGGAATTTCTATCAAGCATGCCGGGGGTGAGACTGCGGATACAGGAGATATCGTAAGAACCATTGATGTGGGCGTCACTGCTTTCGGCCGGATGCACAGGAAAGATCTCATCATCAACCAGATCAAACCCGGAGCATTAATCATTGGGCTTGCTTCTGACGGCCAGGCCAACTATGAAGATCAATACAACAGCGGTATAGGAAGCAACGGTCTTACTTCTGCAAGGCATGACATGCTTCACAATAGCTACGCTGCCTTATACCCAGAAAGCTTTAGTCCAGAAACGGATCCTTCTCTGGTCTATAATGGGCCATGGAAACTTACTGATACCGTGGAAATCAATGGCCAGAAAATAACCATAGGTAAGCTGCTTCTTTCTCCCACCAGAACCTATCTGCCTATCCTCATGCCCATCATCAGGGAATACAGGAAAGGCTTACAAGGGATCATCCACTGCACGGGTGGGGCATATAGCAAAGTCCTTAAATTCTTGTCTCCTAATGTGGCGGTACATATCGAAAATGTACCTCCAGCACCCGTTCTTTTTGACATGATCAGAAAATCATCTGATACGTCACTTGCTGAAATGTATAAAGTTTTCAATATGGGGATCCGAATGTTACTATTCGTTGATCAAAAATCAGCTTCCACCATTTTGGATCTTGCCTCAGCTTTCGGTGTGAAAGCGTATATCATGGGACATGTTTCCAGATCTCCGGATGCTGCGAAAGTGGTGATAAAAACAGGAGATGACGCTGAGCCAATTGTGGAGTATTCTTAATCTGCCCCTAACTTAAAAAGGTGAATATGCCCCCTACCCCCTGAAAAGGGGGACGATTAAAAAGTATTTCATCAAGTCCCCCTTTTCAGGGGGTAGGGGGTAAAACAAGTCCCCCATTTCAGAGGTATAAGTAAAACCATTTATTCCGTCACCAACAATCTCTCTACTAGGTTTCCTCCAGCAGAATACATCATTACAAAATAAATTCCCGGAGGAAAATCAGTTGTGCTAATCGTATGCTGCGATTCACCTGAAGGAATGGTCATAGATCGGGTAGATAGTATCTGACCTGATGAGGTTGATATTTTCAACACAGCATCAAAAGCTTTTATGGAAGTCATATTCAATACAGACTCCTGATTAAAGCTCACCGGATTAGGATCCAGTGAATAAGAATTAATTTCTTTAATATCATTCACTCCGACACCCGTACCCACTACAAAATTTTGAGTGGCGCTGTACATGGCACCTGTCTGTGATTCATTATAAGGCCATACTTTCCAATAATACGTAACTCCGGTTGTCAGCCCACCGGGAATAGTAACCATAGACAGGAGGCTAAATAATTTTTGTGGTGATTGTGTGAATGTCTGATTTCTTGCTACCAAAATCATATAGCGGTTAGCACCGGGAGTGTCTTCCCAATCTAAAACTATGCCCGTAGGACTGGGTGTCATTTCTCCATTAATTGGATAAATATAATTTACAGGGCCAGTCACCGGTGTGGTGTTAGGAATCACGCCCGTGCGTATGTAGGCTCTTTGCGCAGAAAAAAAGCTTGCATTAATCAGTGTTTTCTGAGTTGCAGTGAACGTATAAGATGCACAATCACGATAATAGCTCATGTAATTGTTGACGATGGGAGTGATCAGCTGTCCGTTTTTATCCTTGATGGTTGTGTTTTCAGAACAATCGTTCTGGTACAATAAGCCCAGGTTATAATCAGGCGGGGTGTCACAAATGCGATCTCCCGCTATAGTACAGTTGGACCCATTCTGCAATTCAATAAGCGCTGACCCACCCCCTGAATCACAGGGCTTGGTGAAGTCTACATTTACCGGATTTGTATAGTCAGTGGTAGTATACGGCTTGCAATCCCAACCGGAGAATGGATGCGCAAGGCTAAAAAAATGCCCGAATTCGTGGGCTATGGTAGATGAGATCGAGCTGATCTGGTCCCTCCTGGACACAACCCAGTCTTCGTTTGGATCATAATAAGCTAATACTGTACCCGGAGTTTCGCCGCCATTGTCGGCTTTATTTGTAATGAAAAGGTTGAGTGAATTATTATCCTTTCTCAATCTCATTTGCGTGATTGCTGCAGGAGATGCAGGCATATTATATACAGCATCATTATCAAAATAATTGAAGTGATCTATATAAAAAACCGCTTGCTGATCGGCATATTGCTGATTGAGATTGGCTAATTGAAGTAAGACCGCCTCTTCCTGGACACGTCCTGTTCCGGCACTGTTGGCTACAAGATGGAAAGTGACCGGAATATACTTTTGCGCACTTCTTTCACCGAATGCAGGTGATTTCTTTAATTCATCAACCCTATCCAGCAAGATTTGCTGTGGCGTTCCACAAAACTGAGCAGAAGCTATTGTGGTCATCAGGAAGCCGGAAAAGGCCAATACAAGTCTTAACATATCTCTCTTTCTTTAAGTGTGTAAAGATACTCATTGAATTGGCCCTGTTTAAAATTTGGTCGTGAATTCTTTTTAGTTTTGCCGACATATTATTCGATTTCCTGATCATCAATCTTCAATCATGTCAAAAGTTACTGTAGTAGGCTCCGGGAATGTCGGTGCCACTGTGGCTAATGTGTTAGCCCACCAAAACATTGCAAATGAAATAGTTTTGCTGGATCTCATGGCTGATATGGCCAAAGGAAAAGCACTTGATACGTGGCAGCAGGGTCCAGTGGATGATTATTCCACCAGGATTTTTGGCACAGGTGATTATGCGCTGACAGCCGGTTCGGATATAGCAGTCATCACTGCGGGTGTTCCAAGAAAACCGGGTATGAGCAGGGATGACCTGATATCGACCAATGCCAAGATCGTCTCATCAGTGACTAAATCCATTCTGGAACATAGTCCGAACGCGATTTTAATAGTCGTCTCTAATCCACTTGACGTGATGACGTATGCTGCTCATGTGGTGTCCGGCCACCCAACGAATAAGGTCATAGGGATGGCGGGCGTATTGGATACAGCGCGCTACAGGTCGTTTTTAGCTGAAGCACTTGACGTTTCTCCGCGTGATATACAAGCGATGCTGCTTGGGGGGCATGGAGATACCATGGTCCCATTGCCACGTTACACAACGGTTTCGGGAATTCCGGTCACTGAATTAATTGATGCCGCAGCCCTGGAAGCTATTGTTGACCGAACCAAGAAGGGTGGTGGTGAGCTCGTGCAATTGATGGGAACTTCGGCCTGGTATGCACCGGGCGCTGCTGCAGCCCAGATGGTGGCTACAATACTCCGTGATGAGAAAAGGATTCTTCCTTGCTGTATCAAGCTTGAAGGTCAATATGGATTAAAGGATGTTTACCTTGGTGTACCTGTTAAATTAGGCAAAAATGGGGTAGAGTCAGTGATTGAGCTAAAGTTGACACCTGAGGAGATGGCCTTGTTGCACGAGTCATCTGGGCATGTAAAGGAGGTGATGAATGCATATGATAAGATGGGGCTGTAGGGGAAAAGTGAACAACGAATAACGAACAACGAATACAACATAAAAAAACAAGTCCCCTTTTCAGGGGATTTAGGGGCAAAAGCAGAATAACGAATAACGAAT
>JBDSPM010000230.1:0-6510 GCA_039930325.1 Saprospiraceae bacterium | reverse complement strand
GGCGTTTTTATTTTAATCGTTATTTTTCACATTTGCTTTACCGCTTACTATGGAAACAGGAGCTTTATATGTATTGTATCAACAACACCCTGAAGTTTGCACGGATACCAGGAAAATAAAAAGAGGTTGCATTTTCTTCGCACTCCAGGGATTAAATTTTGATGGAAATGCATTCGCCGCTGAAGCGCTTAGACTTGGCGCAGCGTATGCTGTTGTTTCTGATCCTTTGCTATCGGGGTCACAGTATATTTATGTAAACGATACTTTAGATGCACTTCAATCTCTGGCCCATTATCACCGAAGTCAATTAAATATTCCGGTGATCGCTATAACAGGGAGCAATGGAAAAACCACAACAAAAGAGCTCATATCCACTGCTCTTTTCCAACGATATAAAGTACACTCCACTACAGGGAATCTGAACAATCACATTGGCGTTCCCCTGACAATACTCTCAACTCCACCAGGGACAGAAATTGTGGTATGTGAAATGGGTGCAAATCATCCGGGAGAAATTGAAGCATTGTGCAAAATAGCTTTGCCCACGCATGGCATCATTACGAATATCGGGTATGCCCATCTTGAAGGATTTGGCTCGATTGAAGGTGTGCAAAAAGCCAAATCTGAACTTTTTGATTATTTGAATATCCATGATGGCCATGCCTTTATCAATGTGGATGATCCAAGATTGCTACAATCCGTTGAAAGAATGCACCATTACACTTCCTATGGATTTGATGCATCTCACCGGCCTGATCTCTGTTTCAAATTTATACCAGAAACGCGTGATGGTGGCTTTATTGTAGAGGACCGCAATGGGTATATCAGAATTCATTCTCAAATGTTTGGGTTTTATAATGCATCCAATGTTATTGCCGCTTTTACTGTAGCTCAGCATTTTAAAGTGGCAGTTGAAAAAATAGTAAGCAGTCTTTCTTCATTCATACCCTCCGCGAACAGATCTGAAACGTTTTATTATATGGGTAACCGGATTATTAAAGATGCTTATAATGCAAATCCTTCAAGCATGGAAGTTGCCCTGAGGGCATTCGCACAAGAATATCCTAATGGATGGGTTATCCTCGGAGATATGAAGGAATTAGGAACGGAGAGTGAGAGCGCACATGAGAGGATGGTCGGGATCATCGAAGAACTTGGATTCAAAAATGTTGTACTCGTGGGTAAGGCTTTTTCTTTTGCAATTCAAAATAAAAAAAATGTATTCAGCATCCTTATCGTAGCAGGCCGGATTGAAGATTTAAAATCCGGATGGGACTGGAGTAAATGCATGGATCAGACTTTATTGCTAAAGGGTTCAAGATCGATGTCCATGGAAAAGCTTTTAGAAAGCTGAATTAGCCGAGGACTGTTTTTATGATCAGCTCACTATAATCTTCTTCGCAAGATTTGCGATAGTCCATGTATGAACATGGAACTTTTAGACCCTCTTTATTTTCAACCCACCACCTGCCTGAAATTTCGCTCTTATAAAATAAAAGTGTGTGTTCATTATCTTTAAACTGAACAACATATTGGGTTAATTGGCTTTTTAAGGGATCTTCACGCAATGTTGATCCTTCCAGCATATACCAGATCATCTGTGCCAATGCATTTGCCATAAGCCCCGACTCATCTGAATCGGCATGATATCCATAGATGCCTACGGAGGATAATGACTGAGAAGCACCTGCATACCTGAAGAGTTGACAAGCTTCCATAATGGAAAGGCCACTTCCTGACATGCCGGTCAAATAGCCCGCCTCTGCAGCGCTTAAGCTGTCGCAATGATAAATCATCGCACCGGAATCTCTGATACATGGTTCAGCAAGACTCAGGTCATCCCTGATGTCGCTTAGTCTTAGATGGCCTTCTACACGAAGGTGGGACTCAGTCACCAGATGCCTTTGTGTACCTATATATTGGAATAAAGGTCCGGATCCATCTGTTCTTAAGTGGATATCATCATCCAGGTTAGATTCCTTGATGATGCTTGCCATTTTCATGCCGCTGACCTGGTGGCGCATGAAACCCAATGGTGCCCCCAACAGAAGAGAAACTGCTCCACTCGCAGTGATTTCCTGTAAAAGGGGAATGATGGATTCGGGTTTCTTCTGTTTGAAGTTGCCACAATCAACAATATTTAATGCCTGAGTGGGCGTAGTGCTGAATTGATATAGATTTTTTTTGATGCGTTGCGATACTACTTTGTCAAAGCTGATGATCATCATATCTTCTGGTGAACACGTTTGATCCTGATCATGAATAAATCTGACTTTATGCCATAATGAGCTTTTACTTAACCTTTCCGGTCGCAATGTTGCCTTCTCGTCAGGGGTACACCAATGAGCTATCATATCTCAAATATATTAATTGTTTTCGTTATATGTTAACCTAATTTTGACTGTTTTGTGTTTATTTTCACTTTACCTACCCCTTTAGTAAACAATACACAAATAATTGTATTTCTAATAGAAAATAGATATTTTTGCCCTACTCAAGTAATTCATTTTTAATAAATCCTAACCCTATGACACGACTACTGTACGTGCTGCTGTCCTGTCTCCCCTTTCTCTTAACTTTAAATGTTAAAGCCCAAGAACCTACTCCCAAGTTCACAGCTCCGGTCATTGAAGATGAGATGACAGCGAATCCTGAGCAGAATAAAATGTGGCGAACCGGCCAATCCGTATTTCCTTCCAAACCAAAAAATATGTGGGAATTAGGCATTCATGCCGGCCCGGCATTTGTTTCCGGTGATGTTGAGGCTCCTTTCCCTGCCGGGTATGCTTTTGGCCTTCATTTAAGAAAAGCTATTAATTACACCCTTTCGTTTCGATTAGATGGCACCTACCAGTCTTCAAAAGGATATGACGCCAGGGCTTTCAACTTTCTCGGTGTTGAAAGAACGTATAATCAAAATATACAAGAGCATCCTTTATTAGCCAATTACACGGATATCAGTACAAATGCTGATAATATTCATAGAAACTACAAGGCCAATATACTTCAGTTCACCTTTGAAGGAATCATAAATATTGGAAATGTCCTTTTCCATAATCCTTCTAACAAATGGAATCTATACGCAGTAGCTGGAGTTGGCTTGGATCTTCCTAAGACCTATGTTGATTTATTCAACGGGGATCAGCTATATGATTTTTCAGATGTTGCTGCCGGGCTTGATCTGACTACCAGAAAAGGGAGAAATGAATCAAGAAAGAATCTCAAAAATCTTTTGGATGGTGATTTTGAAACTAATGGAGGCGTTGAAAGAGATGTCCTGACATTCCTGGGAGATTACAAGACCATAATTCCCCATTTTAATTTCGGCGTAGGTGTTACCCGAAAGCTTTCAAGAAGGATAAATCTTAGCCTCGAACACCGCGTCATGATCAGTGACAATGATCTGCTTGACGGTTTTGAGAACAGGTCAGCCGTAGATGAAACCAATAACAAGGATATACCTCATTATACTTCTATTCGATTAGGAATCAACCTGGGTTCCTTCGAAAAAAGAATCGAGCCTCTTTATTGGGTAAACCCATTGAATGGACCCTATAATGACCTTGCTGATTTGAAACAAAGACCTAAATTTGATTTAACAGACAGTGATGGCGACGGTGTGATTGATATGACCGATCAGGAGGTCAATACACCCGCAGGTTGTCCTGTAGATACAAGAGGTGTTACATTAGATAGCGATGGTGACAACATCGCTGATTGCAAGGATCAGGAACCCTATTCTCCTCCCGGATATACCGTAGATCAGAATGGAGTGGCCCAGGTACCCGATAAATATCTGACTGAAGACCAGGTCGTTGATCTGATTAATACAAGATCAGCTGCGATGTCTGCTAATATTAACTGGTTCCTTCCGATGATCCATTTTGATCTTGATAAATATTATGTCAAACCAGAATTTTATGGATCACTACACCAGGTTGCAACTGTGATGAATTCGCACCCGGATATGAAAGTCGTGGCTCATGGATATACTGACAACAGGAGTACAGATGAATACAACAATGTATTATCTTACAACAGGGCAAACGCAGCAATCAATTACCTGGTGACAAATTATAACATACCGAGGAGTCGATTTATCCTGACCTATGGTGGAGAAAACACGCCGATTGTGAAGGGATTGAAGGATAATCTGGCGGTTTCTGCCACTGAAGAATACAAGCACTATATAAATCGCCGGGTAGAGTTTACTGTGGCTTCCATGACTGATACTACCGAAATGTCCAGGCCGGCTGGCCCGGAAGCAGGACAAAATACTCCTGGCTCCGCCAGACCAGGTGCTAAATATTCAGGAAACAGAAATTCCGGATATTAGTCATTCAATATCGCATAGGGTTATTTGAGATAGATTTTTTTATTTAATCAAAAGCTCCTGTTCACTTGTGATCAGGGGCTTTTGACTTTTTTACTACAGCTAAACACCTTTTCTAAAATCTATATAACTAAATTTACACCATCACATAAATGGATAAGGATATGGCTGAAATAATACGAATGCCCAGGCTGAGTGATACGATGGAAGAAGGGAATATAGTGGCCTGGCTCAAAAAAGTAGGTGATAAAGTTTCTCCGGGAGACATCCTGGCTGAAGTTGAAACAGATAAGGCCACCATGGAGCTCGAAAGCTTCAATGAGGGGTATTTGCTTTATATCAGCGTGAAGGAAGGGTCTGTCCCGGTAAACGATATTTTAGCCGTGATCGGGGGTAAAGATGAGGATTACAAAAGCCTGCTTGCTTCGGCACCAAAGAATGAATCCGTGGATACTGCTCCTAAAGAAAAAAATCAAACTGAGTCTCCTGAAAAAGACACTGAGGATGAGGATTTGACCCCCGAATCAATAGCAGATCCGGCACCAGAATCTGAGCTTGTAAAAACAAATTTACCAAAACCTGGATCAGAGGTGACGCAGTCGAATGAAATCAGAATAAAATCATCTCCTCTTGCGAAATCAATAGCAGCAGATGCAGGTATTGATATTTCATCATTGACAGGTACAGGAGATGGCGGGCGAATCGTAAGGAGGGACGTCGAAAGCTTCGTTATTAACAAGAAGTCACAATCTGCAAAAACTAATCTCCCTTCCGCACCGCAGTATGGAGAGTTTCCGGTTTCTCAAATGCGCAAGACGATTGCGAGAAGATTAGTAGAAAGTAAATTTTCGGCACCGCACTTCTATCTGACCATGAAGGTCAAAATGGATAAGACGATAGAATCACGCAAGCTTATCAACGATCAGTCCGGATTAAAAATATCCATTAATGACTTTGTAATTAAAGCTTGTGCTGCCGCATTGCGTCTTCACCCTGCTATTAATTCTTCATGGCTTGGCGATAAGATCAGGGTTAACAAGGATATCAATATAGGGGTGGCTGTCGCAGTAGAAGACGGCCTGCTTGTACCCGTGCTATTTGGAGCTGATCGAATGGGCCTGAGTGAAATGAATTCAACTATTGCGGCCCTGGCAGATAAAGCCCGGCAGAAAAAATTACAGCCCCCGGAAATGCAGGGCAATACTTTCACGGTTTCTAATCTCGGCATGTTCGGCATTGATGAGTTCACAGCCATTATTAATCCACCGGATGCCGCCATTATGGCTGTAGGAACTATCTCTGATGAATTAAGCATGGTGGATGGAAAGGTTACTTCTGCCGGAGTGATGAAAGTAACTTTATCATGTGATCACAGGGTAGTGGATGGTGCTACAGGAGCAAAATTTCTACAGACATTTAAGCAGCTTCTTGAAAATCCAGTTGCCATGCTGGTATGACGACAGGTTGAAACGATATAGTAGCTTTTATCTAATTTTGAATATTCTATATGGCACAATATTCTTCACGACATCTTGAGTTTGCTATCCGCACCATTGGACAGCTTCCCGGCATTGGACGCAAGAGCGCCCTGCGGATTTCATTGTTTTTGTTAAAGAATAAATCGTCTTTATTGCCAGAACTTATTGAGGCATTAGAAGGGATTAAAAACAATATTCAAACCTGTAAGACATGTCACAACCTTGCTGATACAGATATGTGCAGCATTTGTTCAGACCATTCCCGTGATCAAAATATGATCTGCATTGTCGAATCTGAACGTGATGTCATGGCCATAGAGGACACCGGGCAATACCATGGCCTCTATCATATACTTGGTGGAATCATCTCTCCCATCGAAGGTGTCGGCCCTCAGGATCTTACAATTGAAAGCCTGCTGGATAGAATTGAATCCAGGAATACAGCCGAACTAATCATGGCTATCAGCCCTACTATAGAGGGAGAAACGACGATCTTTTATCTGACAAAACTTCTAAAAAATCACCCGGTGCGGATAAGTATTATTGCGCGTGGTGTTGCCTTTGGAGGTGAACTCGAATACGCGGATGGCGTGACATTAGGGCGTTCCATAGCAGCCAGAACGAATATTGAATTGACTGAAAGTGTATAACCTTACTTCCTGTTGAGACTTTCCGTCATAATCGTCAGTTACAATGTAT
>JBDSPM010000229.1:0-2765 GCA_039930325.1 Saprospiraceae bacterium | reverse complement strand
ACTCCGCGTTCTTTAAAGTGTGTACTTCCATCGCTTAAATTGATACAATAACTTCTTGTGCCGACCTGGTAAAAAAACAGATCATCATAGGATGAAAAGTAGCGAATGTCAAAATATTCTGTTGGAGGTTGATATATATTATTCCATTTCCACAATTCTTTTCCGTTTTCAATATCAACACAGCTAATAAACCTATTGTCAGGACCATCAGTTGTGGCCAGAATAACTTTATCATCGAAAACTAAATTAGCATCAATTATGCTATTGTGTTGTGGCTTGTTTTTATGCAGATTAAATTGCCAATAAGATTTAATAAATGTTTTTGGAAAATCATTGTTCTTAGAACAAGAACATGCACTAAAGACAATAAGTGAAAAGAGTACAAATAAGTAATGAACAGAAAAATTGCGCATTTGACTATATTTATTCAATTTAATTACCTCTTAGGAGTTTTAAAAAAATCGTTTAACGGTCTATCCCAAAGCAAATTAAAAATCCTTTGCATCTCGTCATTTCCATTCAACGTCGTACCTGTGGAAGAATTCGTTTCTTCAGCGTGATTTACTCCCATAGCTTCGTACCGATGATTTTCATCAATACCATCTCCTATTTGAGTTGCACCACAAAGTAAACCATCCGATTTCTTGCCGGTATAAATGGTACTTTCCAGTGTTACTTCCTCTACACAATTTCCCAAATTCCCATCGCACCAAGAGGTTAAAGATACAATCTGTCCCACCAAATAATGTTTGTGATGCGTTTAGTAATGCATATCCAGTATAGCTATCGTCATTCCTTTGCCTACCCTTCGGCCCTTTTTCATAGATTGCGTATTGCGTATTGTCTATCATTAGCCTAAGCCTTCTCCTCCGTCTCTTTGTTGTTATCTTTGCGCCCCATGTTTCCAGAATATGATGTCATCGTAGTAGGTGCCGGACATGCCGGTTGTGAAGCTGCAGTAGCTGCCGCCAATATGGGTAGTCGCGTCATGCTGGCTACAATGAACATGCAGACTATCGCCCAGATGAGCTGCAATCCGGCCATGGGGGGTGTTGCTAAAGGCCAGATAGTCAGAGAAATAGATGCTCTTGGTGGGTATAGTGGCATTGTGACCGATCACACTATGATCCAGTTCAGGATGCTTAATAGATCCAAAGGTCCTGCAATGTGGAGTCCGAGAGCACAAAGCGATCGACTGAGATTTGCTGAAAAATGGAGGCTTATGCTCGAAGCTCATCCTCTCATAGATTTCTGGCAGGAAATGGTAAGTGGGTTGATTGTGAAAGATGGAAGAGTCACCGGAATTAGAACAGGCCTTGGTTTGGAAATTCCGGCCAGAGCAGTAGTCCTCACGAATGGAACATTTCTCAACGGTGTCATTCATATTGGTGAAAAACAATTTGGTGGCGGACGTGCAGGCGAAAAAGCAGCGACGGGAATTACTGAGCAGCTAGTCGGTTTCGGTTTTGAGGCCGGCAGAATGAAGACAGGAACTCCTCCTCGTGTGGACGGTCGTTCGCTGAATTATGATTTGATGGAGTTACAACCTGGTGATGAGCCTGCAGGACGATTTTCATACACAGATACACCACCGCTTCTTAAGCAAAGACCATGTCACATCACTTATACTTCAGAGGCGGTTCATGATACCTTACGGACAGGTTTTGACAGATCACCTATGTTCAATGGACGTATCCGTGGCATTGGTCCGAGATATTGTCCGTCGATTGAAGATAAGATTGATCGTTTCGCAGATAAAGAAAGGCATCAACTTTTTGTAGAACCTGAAGGTTGGGATACAGTTGAGGTGTACGTGAATGGATTTTCATCATCTCTTCCTGAAGAGGTGCAATATGAAGCATTGCGAAAAGTAGAGGGTTTTGAAAACTGTAAAATGTTCAGGCCGGGGTATGCCATCGAATATGATTATTTCCCACCCACGCAACTCCAGGCAACACTTGAAACACGACTGGTGAAAAACTTATTTTTTGCAGGCCAGATAAATGGCACTACAGGTTATGAAGAAGCTGCATCACAGGGATTGATTGCAGGCCTCAATGCTCATCTGGTGATAAATGAAGAGGCACCATTTATTTTAAAAAGATCTGAAGCGTATATCGGTGTTCTCGTGGACGACCTGATCAATAAAGGCACACTCGAGCCTTACCGCATGTTCACATCAAGAGCTGAGCATCGTATTTTATTGCGCCAGGACAATGCCGATATACGATTGACACCCTTGGTGCAAACCATCGGGATGCAGGGACTTGAGCAACGCATGAACAGGGTTCATGAAAAAATAGAAGGGATCAAAAAGATAGATCACGTATTGTCTTCTATGGGTGTTGACCCGGATGTGATCAATCCATTTCTTGAATCACTGGAAAGCTCACCCATACCACAAAAAACAAAAGTTTCTCAATTGCTTAGCAGGCCACACATCGGAATTGAATCAATGCGAACCGCTCTGCCTGAATTGGCATCTGCTCTTTCTGATTTCGATGATGAGATGATCAGCCTTGCAGAAGTAGATATCAAATACAGAGGATATATCGAACGAGAGCAGGAGATGGTGGATAAAATGAACCGCCTTGAATCATTAAATCTTCATGATGCGATTGATTATTCGAAAATAAAATCGCTGAGCCTTGAGTCTCGCGAAAAGCTTTCGCGTTTAAGGCCTCGCACGCTTGGACAAGCGAGTCGGATCAGTGGCGTGTCGCCATCGGATATCAGTGTACTGCTGGTGCATATGGGCCGGTAGC
>JBDSPM010000228.1:0-8986 GCA_039930325.1 Saprospiraceae bacterium | reverse complement strand
TAAAGGCCATCCTTTTTCTTATCATGTCTATGGTACTGCAATTATCCAGGTGACACTGGATTGTCATCGGGGCATATATGAAGTAGATTTTGTTAAGGGGGTTCATGATTATGGAAAATCCATGAATACGCTCATAGATCTTGGCCAGATAGAAGGAGGTATCGTACAGGGCATTGGCTGGATGACAATGGAAGAAGTCGTCTATGATGAAAAAGGAAGTCTGCGTTCAAATGCACTTTCTACCTATAAGATACCTGATATTTACGCTGTTCCAAAGATGATCGATATTCAACCGCTTTCATCAAACCGGGAAAACCTGGCGGTCTTTTCCTCGAAAGCAGTAGGGGAGCCTCCATTGATGTATGGCATTGGTGCTTATTTCGCCATTCGTGATGCTTTGCGTTCCTTCAACTCAGCCGCATCGCCACATTTTGATGCTCCCTTCACATTTGAAAAAGTATTGATGTCTCTGTACGAACCAGAAATCAAAGACCAGTCAGCAAAACATCTTTCATCTGTCCGTCAATAACCAATTAAGAATTCCAATCTGTCAGTGAGTAAGGATAGCCTGAACTAAATTTATTTTTACCTGTTTCATTGTCTCTTCGACCATTTGTTGTTACACTTCATCATCTATTATTACATCAGGCAGTCATTCAGTACCCACTATGTGACCGAATAAAGAAAGCAGGTTAAATGTTGTTCATGAAGAAGAAATTAATTCTGAAAATCCTTATCGGAATAGTCGTTCTTATTCTCCTTGTACAGGGCGTTACGGTTTTAATTTTGGAACCCTGGGTAGCCAGAAAAGTTCAAACTTTATTGAATAACCCAACTAGCCGGATAATTTATAAGATTGATGACGTTGATATTTCACTTTTAACCTTTGGAATAAAATTTGAAAAAATAACCCTCTACACACATGCAGGTGAGGGAATAGAGAATTGCCAGATAGGAGAAATTTCACTCGTAGATATTAAAGGGATTCATTTATTCAAAGCACTGTTCTCTAAAGAATGGAAAGTAGATGCTCTTACCGTGACTGATTGCATTTTCTCTGATCAGTATCCCTTATCTCATCGCAACCTACATCCTTTTACGCCTCCAGCAAACATCTTTGTTGAAAATGTTAACCTCGATCATTTGGAATTGAGCTTTCAGGATAGCGCAACATCCAAAAGCTACCTATTTCACAACAGCCAGCTTATCATGCATAATTTCAACCTCTTAAAAGGGGAGAAGCTGGTAAATTTCACATCCGAAAATTTTGAATTTCAAACACCACAGTTGGCAGTTACTTCTCCAAATGGCATGTATACTTTTATTGCGGATACCGTTATGTATTCAGCGCTTTCAGAAATTCTTAAGATCTCTAGCTTTAAAATTCAACCTAATTATAAGGGATATGATTTTACATCCAGGGAGAAATATCAGACAGATCGCGTAGAAGCAACCTTCAGCAACAACCAGGTATTTGGATTTTGTGCAGAAGATTATATTAGAGACGGCAATATCATTTGTACGGATATTGAAATTGGGCAAATGGCTATGGATATTTTTCGTGACAGACGCAAGCCATTTGAACACAAGCTAAAACCTGTCTTTCAGGATATCCTTTTGGAATATCCGCATCGCATAGATATTGATTCCATGCACTTTGGGTCAGGTAGCATTAAGTATACCGAACATGCTGAAGGTGCCAATCATCCTGGCAGCATAACCTTCCGCGAAATAACCGGAAGTATAATTTCATTTTCCAATGATTCGCTCCGCAAAAACAGGAATGATACGCTTGTGCTTAAGGCAGAAGCCATGATATATGGGAAAAGCAAATTACGCTTGATCACTACAGCAAGGTTGTTTCAAGCTGACAAAGCATTCCACATGAAAGGCAGGCTTGCCCCGATGAATATAAAAGATTTAAATCCTATCCTGGAAAAAAATGCCTTTATATATGCCCATGGAAAAATCAATTCCCTTGATTTTAATTTTACAGCTAATAAATATAAAGCCAATGGCAGCGTTCTCTTTTTATACAATGACCTTGGCGTAACGATAAAAAATAAAAACACGGACGATACAACCGGGGCAAAAGAAGTAATACTAACCCGGTTAGCTAACAAAGCAATACTCGATTCAAATCCCTTGCGCCATGATGAAGCCCGCACCGGGATCATTGATTATAAACGGGACCCGGAAAAAATGTTTTTTAATTATTGTCTCAAATCTGTTATTTCAGGCATGAAAGAAAGTGTCCGGAAAGCTTCAAAAAAGAAGAAAAAGGATTTGAAAGATTAACTTCATGTCCAATGAAGAAGAATCTTGCTCTATGGCAATTCATTGCAGTGCGATTAAAGACAGATCAGCATGTAATGTTGCTCCTTGTAGCCGAAAGCTCGGGAAGCAGTCCCGGCCGGCAGGGATTCAAAATGGCTGTAGGAGAAGATCATAATTTTGCAGGAAGCATCGGTGGCGGCATCATGGAAGTGAAGCTTGTGGAACTGGCAAAAGAAATGCTTGGAAAAAAAATAACCGGTCCACAGATCAAAAAACAAATTCACAGGAAAAATGTACCGCACGATCAAAGCGGTATGATATGTTCCGGCGAACAAACCGTTATTTATATCAGACTTGAACAGTACCATCTCCCGGAGGTGAATAAAATAATCAGCCTGATGTGCAAATATGGTTCTGCACATTTACATATTAATAGTGATGGCAAAACAACGGTATTCAATATTGCGAATGGAATAACCAACTCACCTGCAATCCATTTTGAAAAAATGGGTGAAAATGAGTTCACGTGGAAGGAACACATTGGATACAAACAACAGCTTTATATCGTTGGTGGCGGACATTGCGCTTTAGCCCTTTCAGAGCTGATGGCCAAATTTGATTTTTATATCCACGTCATAGATGACAGGCCGAATCTGAATACACTCGATCAGAACATTTTTGCGCAGGAAAAGCATTTTATCGAAACCTATGAAAGCATCAGTGATCTTATCCCTTCAGGTCCGGATGTGTATGTAGTGATCATGACCTTTGGCTACAGATCTGACATGGTTGTTATGCTTAAGCTTGCATCAAAGACTTTCACCTACCTGGGTTTGCTGGGTAGTGAATCAAAAGTGAATGCTTTGAAGGAAGAATTGAAAAAAAATAACTATCCTGGGACACTACTGGAATCAATGCATGCTCCCATCGGTTTAAAAATTAACAGCCGTACACCTGAAGAGATCGCAGTGAGCATAGCAGCGGAATTGATCAAAGTAAAAAATCAATTGCAGCTTTCTGTCTAGTTCTCTTCAGGTGGAGTAGCCCCTGTCATGTATCTCTTCCGTTTTCTCCTATCTTGATGTCTGAATGATAGACAGAAAGATATTTGAACATTTGTCACCATCAGAACGCACGATTGCCATTCAACGCCTCACCGCGTTATGGGCGCTAAACGAATGTGGTCTTGGTGGATTTCTTCATGCGTTACAATCGCCATTCACAGGGCTTTTCGTAGGCAGCTTTGCGATGATTTGTATTGCATTCATATGTGCACTAAGTAAAAACACATGGCAAACGATGATGACTTCACTTGCGCTCGTGCTTGTCATCAAAGGACTTGTCAGCCCGCATTCGCCTCCCACAGCATACATTGCCGTCACATTCCAGGCAGTCACAGGGGCACTTATTTTCAGGTATATGCCTGGTTTGCTATTTGGCTCAATATTTTTTTTCACTCTTGGGTTGATTGAGTCTGCCATGCAGCGGATGCTGACACTTACTATCCTTTATGGTAATACGCTTTGGAAGGCCATCGATACGTGGGGAGAATATGTTACCAAACAATGGGGTGTGCTGTTGCCATTGTCTTCCTCCGGATTAATTATTCTGATTTATCTCGCGATTCATTTGATTTTCGGAATAGGCGTGGGGTGGTTTACGTATAAGATCATTCGTGCTGTAAATAAACATTGGGGTGAAAATAAATACAAGTTGTATCTCGGCGCAGAGGATAATAGGGAATTCATCAACAGGAAATCTACAGGAAGTAAAATCCTTAGACGATGGGTATTATTTTTTATGCTTGCAATTGTCATTGCTTTAGCTTATTACCTGCCTGATCATGACCATGATATTCGAAGCGGTCTTATTTCAATAATTCGCGCCATTGCTATACTGGTAGTTTGGTTTGTATTTCTGGCGCCTCTTTTCATTCGTCTTCTAAAGAATTGGCTGAATAAAAAACATAAGGAGCTTGCAAATGAAATTGCCTCCACTATGGATATGTTTCCTCAGCTTCTTTGGATCATTGATAAAGCATGGAAGGAAACGGCTGCTCTTCATTTTTTGAAACGCTTGAAATTATTTTTACTGCATACTTTTTTGTACATCCTTCAATATCAAACGCGCTATGATACTGATCCTGACAGGTCCGGTGAGGAGTCATAAGACGACGACATTGCTCCGGTGGACCGAGAATAGAAATGATTGCGGCGGGATTTTAACGCCTGATGAAGATGGGATGAGAATGCTTTATAATGTTCGGGAGAAGAAGAGCATCTCTTATCAGATCAATGAGAAAATTTCCGACGATGACATGATTGTTGGTCGGTTTATTTTTAGTTCGGAAGGATTCCTTCAGGCCGGTACATGGTTACGCGATCATCTTTTAAATCCAAGTATTCATTATTTAATCCTTGATGAAATTGGGCCCCTTGAACTTGCAGGAGGAGGTTGGGATAATTGCGTAAAGCATGCTATTCCTGTGCTCGGCGAGAAGAACCTAATTCTTGTGGTCCGCCGAAAATTACTGGAAGAGGTCATTCAACACTATGAACTCAAAGAATATCGTATAGTTGAAAAAGATTATTTTCTTTCTGATGGCACTAAACACCTTACCGATTAAAACAATTTATATTCTCAGTTCGCAACCATTAAACATTTAAACATCAAACATTTTAAACATTAAACATTTAAACATTTAAACATTTAAACATAACCCTTAAACCTTTAAACAAAACGGGCATATGTTATCTCTCATACATGTGGAATTGTACCTTTGTCACCATCACTACCCGGTCCCGTAGTACAACGGATAGTATGAAGGTTTCCGGAACCTTAGATTGGGGTTCGATCCCCCACGGGACTACTTCAAAATTTATACCCAAACGACACCCCGCCATAATATGGGATGAAAAATCCATTTCCAAAAACCGGTGTTATAAAAGCTCTAAACGTGAATCCTCCATCAAGGGGTTGCAACCTGTAGCCAAAATTTAAATGTCCAAATGTGGTGGAAAAATTTCCATCACCAGTACCATCCGAACCCAGCACGGGTGTAATCCCAATCCCCATTTCAAAATAATGCCTACTGTCCTTTCCAAGAAGATAATTTAACGCAACAGGTATGAATACGACTCCTGCACCATCTGCCGCGAATCCACCAACACCGACCCGACCGCCCAGTCCGTCTTCCCTTGCACCAAATCGGGTGTCAAAATTTATAGACGCGAGTCCGGGCCCGCCGAGTTCAAAATAAACTGATTTCGCTGATTGCGCCTTTACTAAATGGGTCAGCCCCAAAATGAGTGTGAATACAATAAATAGGTTTTTCATCTGTATATAGTTGAATGAACAAGATAAGTATATTAACACCCCGAAAATACAGGCCATTTGCCTTCTTATATCACTCAGCATACAGTTTATGACTTTTTTAACTTCTGTACATTTTTCGTAATATCCTATCTTGTCTTCTATTCAGTGATTCATAAATCAATCTACATGGAAATCTCTTCCAATTTTGACAGCGGCAATATAGAAGTGGCCGGTATTGATGCGAAAAAAAACGAGATCAGGCTTCGGATCCGCAAGGACACTAATTCTGAGTTTCTTCAATGGTTTCATTTCAGACTGACTGGCGCAGCGAAAAAAAGCTGCAAGCTCTCTATAATTAATGCAGGTAAAACTTCGTATCCCGAAGGCTGGAAAAATTATAAAGTCTGTGTATCCTTCGATCGTGAGGAATGGTTCAGAATTCCTACGATGTATGTCAATGGTGTATTAAAATTCAATTTCACACCGTCACACAATGCAGTATATTTTGCCTACTTCGCACCTTATTCATACGAACGGCATTTAGATCTCATTCATCAGGCCCAAATGGCATCGGATGTTAAAGTTGAAGTGGTCGGAAAAACTTTTCTCGGCCGCGATATTGAAATGCTGGTCATCGGCAAACCGCGAAAAAATAAAAAAGTGATTTGGGTGATCGCCCGTCAACATCCCGGCGAACCCATGGCAGAGTGGTTCATCGAAGGATTTTTAGAAAGATTATTGGACTCCAACGATTCGGTATCGAATAAACTTTTGGAAAATACCATATTTTATGTGGTACCAAATATGAATCTGGATGGATCGATCGCTGGAAATTTGCGTGCCAGTGCTTCAGGTGCTAATCTCAACCGCGAATGGCAAAAGCCCACAAAAAAAATGAGTCCTGAAGTATATTATGTCAGCAAGAAAATACACGAGACCGGTATTCATCTGATGTTAGATGTACATGGAGATGAGGAGTTGCCCTATAATTTCATTGCTGCCTCTGAAGGTATTCCGGATTACAATGAATACCTCGCAACTATGGAGCGATTATTTATCACACACTGGATCGACACCTGTCCTGATTTTCAGAACACACACAAATATCCACTAGACAAATTTGGTGCAGCGAATCTCACGCTTTGCAGCAACTACATCGCACAGCGCTACGGGTGCCTGGCACTCACGATTGAAATGCCATTTAAAGACAACAATGATCTGCCTGATAAAAAATATGGATGGTCCGATGTGCGATCAAGGGTGCTCGGCGCTTCAGTTTTAAATCCTGTTCTGCATGTTTTGAACCAACTTCAAAGGGGCAGTTAAAAATTCATTCCCTATGGAACTTGCGAAGACCTATGGACTTACGCACCTTGCGATCACTGTATCAGACCTGGAGCGTACACTTCTTTTTTACCAAAAGGTTTTTGATATGGAGGTCATCTATCACACACCAGATTTGCTACAACTATCAACTCCGGATGCACATGATGTATTGGTCTTCCTTCCCTCAAAGAATGATGATGTTGGATCCACGGGAGGCATTGCGCATTTTGGATTCAGACTAAAAGATCCAAAAGACATTGAGGAAGTCACTCAGAACGTAATTGAAGCCGGTGGCATCATCACAGACCAGGGAGAATTCGCTCCGGGGTTTCCAAAATTATTTTTCAAAGATCCGGATGGATATGAAATTGAAGTTTGGTATGAATGAAGTGAAGAGTGAACCGATCAACCGCAATCACAAATCGTAATTCGTAATTCGTAATTCCCCCTACCTCTCTGTACTCAACACCATCTTCAGATTCAGCTTGGCTGCGATGGACATCACATCGACGAGATCCTGAACAGTAAGTGATTTAGCAATCCGTAGAACAACAGTTGGATCTTCATTCCGCTTTATGGCATCTGAGAGGGCTCCTTCGAGCAGGCTTGAAGGAACTTCATTCGAATTGACATAGTATTTCAGATCCTCTGTCACGGTCAGGGTCAGCGGCTGCTTGGCAAGCTGGCTGGTCGTGTCTGACTTAGGAAGAAGTATTTTGATAATATTCGCATTGGACATGGTAGCGATGATCAGGAAGAATAGTAATAGAAAAAACATGATGTCATTCATCGCCGACATCGCATCCTCATCATGAAAAGCTCTTCTTGTTCTGAGTTTCATTTAGCGAACAGGTTTTTGAAGGCCTTTGATAAATTCCAATACTTCCTTCTGAAGATGCAGGGAGAAATTATCAATTTTCGTCAACAGGAAATTGTATCCCATAAATGCAACCACACCGACAACCAATCCTGTAGCAGAAGAAATCATTTTCTGATATAATCCCGCAGAAATAGTACCAATGGAAATATCAGCCGTCTGAGAAATATTATAGAAGATCAGGATAACCCCGAGAATCGTACCAATGAAACCTAATCGCGGAGCAACACCGGACACCATACTAATATACCCCATCTTGCTTTCCATTTCGCCTAACTCAATATTGGACTGTACCTCAAGCGCCTTCTCGATATACTCAATAGGCTTTCCAATTTGAGATACGCCGGCCTTGATGACATTGCCAAGAGAACTTCCGGATTGATCACACAGCAGGCTCGCCGAATCAAACTGGCCCAGGGATATTTTATCAAGTACCGTATTCACAAGGTTACCATCAATCTTGGACCGTTCCCTGATAAAGATGTATTTACTTACGATGAAGGCGATCGATATGAGTGAAAGGATGATCAGGGGTATCATCACCGGACCTCCCTTGAACAGGATATCAATCATCCTTAAGCTGGTACCTGGCGTTACTGCTGTCGAATCAACTGCAGTGCTTGTCGCTTGCAAGAAAAATCCAATCATTGTTGTTCTAGTTGATATTTATAATTGCAAAAATACTATTAAACCCCAAAGAAACGAAAATTTATATAAAAAATAGAGTAGATGTTTTATATATTGATTTTCAGCTTGTTAGATTATAAAAAACAGGTTGTTTGGGTAAATAAATTAAATGGTTTAAACTTAACGAACAAAAGAAGCCTTCTCGTATATGGTCTGGTTTCAACCTATTTAAGTAGCTACTATTAAATAGCAACGAATTCAATTTCCTTCTTCCAAAATCTCTAGTGACGAGCTTGTGGCAGTTCGCTTAAGGAAAATTTGAAACAAAGGAATCATTTTCCTTCATGCAAAATCAGTGGTGGCTGAGCATGTCGCCGTCGGCCTCAGGAATTTAAAGAAACCGAAATCATTTTCCTTAATGTAAAATCAGTGGTGGCTGAGCATGTCCTCATCGGTTACGAAACTTTGAAAAAACGAAATCATTTTCCATATTTCGAACTTAGTGGTGGCTGAGCATGTCGCTGTCGGCCTCGGGAATTTAAAGAAACCGAAATCATTTTCCTT
>JBDSPM010000227.1:0-5527 GCA_039930325.1 Saprospiraceae bacterium | reverse complement strand
TTATCCATGCTGAAAGATGATGGCCATACGGACTACGTGTCTACTGAGAGATATACAGAAGAAAATGCCGCTGTTTTTCTTGACGACTCTAAGATCGTTGGTCCGGCATCTTTTTTCAAAGGGTTTGATAAGATTTCAATAATTCCAGGTGTTCATGCCAGGCTGGCTGCACATTTCAGCATGGGTGCATTTGACCAATATGTCAAAGCATTCGAAATCGGTCTGATGATAGATGCCTTCACCAGGCGTGTGCCGATCATGATCATTGAAAACAATACGCCCGTATTTATCAATGGTTATTTGTCTTTTCAGATTGGGAAAAGAAGATAAGGCGATTTTGGATTACGATTTTGGATTTGTGATAGTTGCAGAGCTGTAACAAATGGATGGGTATTATAGGTCAGACCAATAGATTTTGGATTATGATTAGAAGTTTCATATTGGCTAAAGCCATAAAATTTTATTTGATTTAACCACGGCTTAAAAGCCGTGGCAATTAGGATTTTTACTGTTATCCCCACTTAAATTCACAATCACATTTCTTACGATCTTAGGTTCACTCATCTCAAATCTCACATCTCCTAAGCTCTTACATTCTTACGCTCTCACTCCTCTCCCGCGTCACGACTTCGTCTTTGGCGGGACTGCGCTGTAATTGTCACTTCTCTCACACTTTTTACGAATCCTGTTAAAATGGGACTCAGTTCAGTCCCTGTTGAAGTCAGAGCGGGTTGAAAAAGTGTGCCTATATAAAACGGATGGTCCGGAATTTCAAAAGCCCGGATTTCTCCTTCGGCGTTTTTAGCTGTCATCTTCATGCCAAAGGATTCAAGTAATGGAAGGAAGGAAGGATTCAATGAATAATTGCAATAATATTTTCCGTTTAGTTTATTTTTTTCAATTATGGTTTGCAATAGGGAGGGTCCTTGTATTGAAATTTCCTCTTGTTCGCCTACCAGAGAACAGGAAAGTTTTGAAATGAGTAATTCGCTGCTATCAGGATTCGTTTCTTCAGAATCTGCAAGTAAGAGACCACATACATTGCGTGCGTATTCAATCAGCATGTGTTGAAATCCACCACAATTGCCAAATGTGGGAATAGAATTTTCCCTTGCGTACCTGATGGTGTTTAATACATTCACCATGTTCTTATACGGAGATCCTGATGCAATCCATAAGCCGGAATATTTTATAAAGAAATCATCCTGGAAATCAAACGTGTCCGTGCCCTCCCATTCAAAAGAAATTTCATCATTTGTTGTTTTTGAAAGAAGAGGGATGACATTATTAAGAGCAAGGTGTGTATAATATTCAGGATTGAAATCGCCGAGGATGACGATTTTCTTGTTTATGTGTATTGAGGAACTATTCATAAATCTGCTCAATCTGGGACATCTGTGGTGAATAACGAATAACGAATAACGAATAACGAGTAACGAGTAACGAGTAATGAATAACGAATTGTTTAGCAACTAATCACACGATTACACTAATTTAATTCGTGCAAATTCGCATAATTCGTGGCTCTTTCCTATTTTTTATTCTGATTACCGATATCTGATTACCGAATACCGTCACTGATTATCGATTTCAGGAGGAGCTGCATTTTTCCTGGTGAAATAATAATACATCGGGACCCCGGTCAGGATCAGCACCATGCCAAAAATAGCCTCACGGGGTTGCGTGATGATGGTATTAATGAATAGCCCGGCAGCGAAAAGCACAACGATGGCAGGTACAAAAGGGTATCCCCATACTTTGTAAGGCCGATGCGCATCAGGCATTCTTTTCCTGAGAATAAATACACCGTAAGCGGTCGCGCCATAATAAATGAAAACCGCGAATATGACCATGTCTGTCAGCTGATCAAAGGATCCCGAAAAAACAAGCAAACATCCCCAGATACATTGCAGCCATAGTGATCGTTCAGGAACCTGTGTTTTATTCAATCTGGCTACTGAGCGAAAAAACAAACCTTCCTTTGCCATTCCATAATACGGCCTTGCGCTCGCATAAATCGTAGCATGTGTACAGCCCAATGTTGTGATCAGGATGAGTATCGAAATAAAGGCCATGCCCCTACTGCCCCAGAATACCCTCACCGCTTCAATGGCTGCTATCTGGTTACCGCCCGCATTGATGCCTTTCAATTCAGGAATCGTGAGAAGCGCGAGATAAGTCATGTTGATCACGAGGTAAATCCCAATCACTATGAATACACCGATAGCAATCCCTTTAGGAATGTTTCGTTTAGCGTCTTTGACTTCACCTCCAATAAATCCAATTGTAGACCATCCCTGGTATGCCCAGAATGCCGCAAGCATAGCAGTGAATAAAGCACTAACTGTAACTGATGAATGATCAGCTGTCTTAAAATCAAAGCTCATAGCGACATTAGCATGCGGACTGGTCAGCCCAAATATGATGATGACACCAATGCCCAGGTAAACCATCCATAAAATAATATCACTGATCGCTGCGCCGGATTTAATGCTTTTGGTATTGATAAGCGTCAGAATGATAATCAGGAGGACCGCCACCATCTTGATTGAAAAATCAGCAAACGGATAGAAGACTCCCCCAATTGAAAAATCACCCAAACTGGTCAACATTGGATGCAGATTCACTATCGAAGCCATGGACTGCGCAAAAACATAAGCAAGCGAGGAGATAGATGCTGTCTGAATAATGGTGAATAAAGACCATCCAAATAAAAATGCAAAAAACCGATTATATATTTTTTTATAATAAACATATTCCCCACCGGTATCCGCCAGAAGTCCCGCCACCTCTGCATTGGATAAAGCACCAAATAGTGTAATAATTCCTCCAATCAGCCATGCAATTAAGACCCATCCTGACGAATTGAGCTGATCGGCCATGGGGGCTACTTTTTTATATACACCGGAACCAATGATATTAGCGATGGTGATGACGACTACATATCGTAGTCCCAATGACCGGACAAGAGAGGATGGAGATGACTTCATAATGCGGTAATAATGAGAGAATAATTAAAGGCCTAATATAATTATTAATCAAAGGTATTAGTCCTCATGTTTGTAGCGCCTTTTTTTGGTCATGCCGCCTACAGTGTCTTTTACGCTGTGCATTACCATAAATGCATTCGGATCGATCTTGTGAACTTCGATTTTAAGCGTTCTGATTTCAAGACGGGTCACAACAGTATAAATGATCTTCGTATTTTGAGTGGTATCGCCTGTTTTTCCAAAACCACGTTCTCCTTTGTACACAGTGACGCCCTGGTTCAATTGATACGAGATCATTTCTCGGAGAGCATCTGCTTTCGAGGATATGATTGTAACACCCGTATATTCCTCAATGCCTTCCAGGATGAAATCTACTGTTTTTGAGGCAGCCAGGTAAGTAAGTATGGCATACAATGCAGTCTCAACACTCAGTACGTAAGCGGCAAAGGAAAAGATAAAAATATTGATGATGAGTATAATATCCCCTATCGAAAGACCAAAACGACGACTCAGCGCAATGGCCAATACTTCAGTTCCATCAATAACAGCACCTCCGCGTACCGATAAACCGATACCTGCACCCAGAAAAAATCCGCCAAATACGGAGATCAAAAGTTTGTCGCTGGTGACTTCAGGATAGGGAATAAAAGCTACAGCAAGCGAAAGGCAAATAATTGAAGTCAAAGTCTTCAATGCAAATTGTGGTCCAATCACCGTGTACCCAAGAATAATAAAAGGTAAGTTGACCAGTACCAATACAATGGATATTGGAATCTCTGTCAATTCATTGATCAGGAGTGAAATACCGGTAGCTCCACCATCAATAAATCCATTGGCCAATAGAAATCCTTTGAGTCCAAATCCGGCGGATAGGATACCAAGTGCTATCAGGAATACATCCGTTAGAATATTCCAGATTATAATTTTTAATTCATATCCTCCTTTGGCTATGTCATACCTTGAATAATCACTTTCTGTTTTTTTTCCTTTGTTTTTAGGATCTAATACAATCCCGATGATGACTTTAGTCCAAAATGGGGTCATAGCTGGTTTACTTGGTTCCGAATACTAAAATAAGAAATGTAGAGGCCGTTTCTTATTTTTTGACCCTGGTCCAGAGCATCCTGATAATCAAAGGAAGAGCAGAAACGAAAATAATACCCAATACGATCCATTCCAGATCATTCGTAAGGTCATAATTGAATTCTTTCAACAGGATCTGATGAAGATAGCGGCCGGCGAGTATCATTGTAAATACCCACGCAAATGCACTGACTATAGAAATCAATGTGAATTTCTTCTTATCCATATGGACAATGCCGGCCACGATGGGAGCAAACGTCCTTATAAACGGCAGAAACCTGGCCATAAAAATGGCACCATTCCCATGGTCTTCATAAAATAATTTTGCCTGCTGGAGATATCTTTGCTTGAAATACCAGCGGTCTTTCCAGGTGTACATGGCTGGACCGATTTTCCGTCCAAACCAATATCCAACCTGGTTGCCTAATACAGCAAATATGGAGATGATCACCATGATCAGCACCAATGGGACATTAAAAAATCCTTTTACCAGGTCTTGCCAGGCCACGCCTGCGACAAACAAAAGAGAATCGCCCGGAAGGAAGAACCCCATAAACAAACCGGTTTCAGCGAAGACGATCAGTAAAATAATCCAGACTCCTCCATGTTCAATATACCACTGGGGTTGCAATAAGGAATGCCATGTAAAGTCTTCAAATAAAAACATTGGTTCAGTTTATATGATTGGCTAAGATGGAAAAAATCCTTCAGATTTGTTTCCTCTTTCTTGGAAAGAGAAGAATGCAAGTCCCCATTCAGGGATTTGGGGACTAAAGTTTTACAAATCTCGAAAATGTAAATCCGGAACTGGACATAGATTTCATTTCGAGAAAATAGATTCCAGGAGGCAAATTTGAAATATCAATTTTTGCATTAGCATCAATATCTTTATTCAACATAGATTCGCCTTGGAGAGAATAGATGGTTACATGCACATTTGATTCTTCACCACTTATCCAGAGGAATGTATTTGCAGGATTTGGAAAAACATTTCCTTTTTTTTCTTCAGGACGTTTTGTGCTCATTACAAGATCACCAAACAACCAATCATATGCCGCCGGGTATTCACGTGCCCAAAACCATTCGCTGTGTGCGCCATCGAGCCGGCTGATAAATTTCATGTTTGTAACATCTTCACCTGCTGAAGCCAACGTATTTCTCACTGCCTGCATATCAGAGATCATAGTGGAGCTTTCTTTTGTTCCGGCAACGAAATAAATTTTGAGCTCCTGGTGAATACCGGTATGCGTAATATGCTGGTAGATAGAATCACTAAACCAAAATGCAGGAGAAAAAATACTCACCCTGCTGAATACATCCTGGTATTGAACTGCAGCAAACATGGAAATATTGGCACCGAGTGAGCTGCCTCCGATACCGGTATAATCTCTTTCTGGTTTTGTTCTGAATAAGCTGTCGATGTGGGGCTTGAGCGTATTTACAATGAATGATGC
>JBDSPM010000226.1:0-2687 GCA_039930325.1 Saprospiraceae bacterium | reverse complement strand
GGACATCCGGTGATGGTTTTATATTTGCATTTTACAGCCGGCTCTATTATCAAATTGTCATTTGCAATGAATACCTGCGTGAAACTACGGATGCAAAATTATCAGCCCGGGGTGTTGATGCAGTTGTGATGGAACTTGTTCACGGTTACCGAGCTGAGGTGCGTTTCCTTCGTGCGTTGAGTTATGGGCATGCGCTTGATATGTTCAGAAATGTTCCATTTGTTACAGAGGTTGATGCAGTAGGTTCGTTTTTTCCAAATCAAATTCAGGCAGCTGACTTATTTGCTTACGTCGAATCAGAGCTTTTGGCCATTGAAAATGAAATCGCCCCTGCGCGAACCAACGAATATGGAAGAGCGGATCAGGGTGCTGTTTGGACATTACTAGCGAAGCTTTATCTGAATTCTGAGGTTTACGTAGGCACGCCTCGCTATACAGATTGTGTGACGTATTGCAATAAAGTGATAAATGCAGGCTATACACTCGAACCTAAATATCAGGATCTGTTTTTGGCTGATAATAACAAGTCTAATGAAATTATATTTCCTGTCACTTTTGATGGAAGATATACCAGGACATATGGAGGCACTACTTTCCTTGTGTTTGCAGCAATAGGTGGCAGCATGAATCCTGCGGAATCCGGAGTATCAGGTGCATGGGGTGGTTTGCGTACTACGCGTGAGTTTGTGGCAAAATTTCCAGAAGATATTGGAGGTATCATTGTCGTACCGAATGAAGGCAATTCTGCAAGTTATCCTAAGCTGTATGTTCCGGGTGCTTACCAGGGATGGGTGGGAACGAATACACAGACTTCACTTGCTTCCATTGCGAATAATAAAATCTTTGAAGGTCACGTCTATTTTCCAACAGATAACAGCCCGTTCTTCTTTACGAAAGTGCCTTCTTCATCCTTTGCGTTGCGTTTAGGTGACAATGGTGCAGATGGAACGCTGGAGTCTAATGGTGATACGATCCGCGTGCCTACAGCGGGCTTGTATGCAATCAATGTGAATCTCAATAACAATACATACACATTAGAAAAACAAACCTGGAGCATTTTTGGTGATGCAGTTCCATCTGGATCAGACGTAGATCTGACTTACAATGCATCAAAAAATGCAATGGAAGTGGCAGTAGATCTTAAGGATGGAAATTTCATCTTCCGCGCCAATCATGATGGGGCTGTTAATCTTGGTGATAATGGAGCTGATGCATTATTGGAACAGGGTGGTGCGCCAATTCATGTGAAGAACGGTTCTTACCTCATCAGGCTCTATATTGGTAAACCGGATTATACCTATGAAATCCTGTCCACAAGCTTTGACACGAGAGGTTTATTTTATACAGACGGTCAGAATATTGATATCAATGATATCACATTGTTTACAGACGGATATGCAATCAGGAAATTCAGGAACATAACATCAACGGGTCAGCCCGGTTCGAACAAAGATTTTCCTGATACGGATTTCCCGATGTTCAGACTTGCGGATGTGTTGTTGATGGGGAGTGAAGCATTAGTTCGTGGTAATGGAGACCGGGGATTGGCACTTGACTATTTCAATCGTGTACGTCACAGGGCGTATGGTGGTTCAGGTGGCGGAATTTCTGATGCGGATCTCACTTTGCAAATGCTGATTGATGAACGTGCCAGAGAGTTATATTGGGAATGCCACCGCCGTACGGATCTAATCCGATTCGGGCAATTCAGCCAGACGGATTATTTGTGGGCATGGAAAGGCGGAGTTAAAGAAGGAAAATCGGTTGAGTCTTTTAGAGATGTTTTTCCGATACCCGCGTCCGATTTGGGAGCAAATCCGAATCTTATGCAGAATCCGGGGTATTAAACCGTAAAGTCGCAGATTTTTTCTTTGTAGCAAGATTCGTTTGGTTAAGGGTTTAAATGGTTAAGAGTATTGCTCAGCTACCGTTACTGAGCTAAAGTCTAAGGATAAGAAATGCAAGTTGAAGAATAGCAATAGGATAAGTAAAGCAGGGTGTAGCTTAGATGTTTGTGTTAAATCATTTCTTGAAAAAGAATTGTCGAACAGATGAATAAAAATCAATTCATTATTTGTTTGAAGTTCTTCATTTGTATCTCACTAAACGCTCAGATTCCTTCTTACGAATGGATAAAGGGTGCCGGTGCCGGTTCAAATGATGCAGCTGAATCTATCACGACTGATAAAACCGGAAATATTATCGTGATCGGACAGTATTCGAATTCAATCTTACGTTTTGATTCCGATTCGCTTGAAGGAAATACTGCGGGATATTTTATGGTCAAATATGATCCCTTGGGAAATTTGATATGGTTAAAAACTGCAGGCGGACATTGTCATACAAGCGGCAGTTCAGTCATGGTGGACTTGCATGGAGACATCCTGGTAGCTGGAAATTTCTATGGCTCTTCCATCCAGTTTGATTCTATAATATTATACAATGCAGGATCATGGGATGCTTTCCTTATTAAATATGATTCTGCAGGAAATGTCATCTGGGCAAAAAGAGCAGGAGGCAATCAGCATGACAATTTTGATGCTATGACAGCCGACAAGGATGGTAATATCGCTGTCACAGGAAGGTTTCAAAGCGCTCAAATCCAATTTGATTCCATCACATTGACAAATGCCGGATCCGGCATATATGCATTTGATGCATTGATAGCAAAGTATGATCCTGATGGA
>JBDSPM010000225.1:0-6691 GCA_039930325.1 Saprospiraceae bacterium | reverse complement strand
AGCATCACATTGGGATATACATTACCTAAGCGAATACTTTCCAAAGCAAGTATTAGCAAGGTTAGATTCTACGTTACAGGCACAAATGTTTGGACACAGCAAAAGTACAGTGGTTATTCCCCTGAATTTGCGAATGGCTCAAACTCATATGAAGTAGGCCTTGATTTTGGTGGATACCCTGTCTCAAAAGCATGGCAGGGAGGAGTAGAAATTCAGTTTTAAAAATTCAACATGTCTAACATGAAAAATTCATTTTCATTACCTTATTCTGCCAATCGTATAAAGCTCATCGTAAGCAGCTTTTTCATTCTTGTATTCATTGCAGGGTGTAAAGATGAGTTCCTGGATAGGCAACCAAAAGGCCAGCTCACTTTTGATACGTTTTTTGAAACTCGCGATCACGCGATCTGGGCTACGAATGCAGTGTATCAGAATTTCAGATCCTGGCAGATGTGCGCATTCCCATGGATAGGTATCACGGATATCATCAGCGATGATGCTGATAAAGGAAGTTTTCCGAATGATGCATTGTATGTTCTTGAGCTGGATGATTTCACTTTCAATTCGACCAATACAGCTTTTCGAGAGGCATGGGAAGGCCATTACCAGACCATATTCCGGGCCAATCTTGCGATAAATAATATTCCCGGTATTGAGATGGATGAGACTCTGAAGAACAGGTTAATTGGTGAAAATAAATTTCTTCGCGCCTATTGCTATATGCGTTTAGTACAATGGTTTGGTGACTTGCCATTGATCACAACTATATTGACGAGTGACGAATATTATACACAGACCAGGACACCGGTAGCCCAGATTTATGATTTTATCGAACAGGATTTATTGGATGCCATTAATGTATTACCAGAAAAATCTAACTATCCTTCGGCTGATTTAGGGAGAGCGACCAAGGGTGCGGCAGAAGGAATGCTTGCTTATTTGTACATGCTCAAGCATGATTTTACAAAAGCCGCTGAATATTCTGAATCCATCATCCAATCCGGCGAATACAGTTTGTTGCCTCGGTATTCAGATAATTTTTTGCCTGTGGGTGAACTGGGCGCGGAAAGTATATTTGAAATAAGTGCAGTTGCGGCGAATGCAGCTGTTGCCGGACCCGGAGCCACACCGTACAATATGATACAGGGTGTGCGTGGTGTTCCTAATCTGGGGTGGGGATTCAATCGTCCAAGCGATGATCTTGTTGCTCATTATGAAGCAGGTGATCCAAGACGCCAGGCAACGATTATTTATGAAGGGGAAGTGCTTCCGGATGGCTCTACAATCGTACAGCATAACGCTGACGTGCTCAATGCACGATACAATCAGAAGGCATGGGTGCCATCGCATCCCGGCTTACAGGACAATGGCCCGGGCAATATCAGGATCCTGCGGTATGCAGACATACTACTTCTCGCAGCAGAAGCTAATAATGAAATCAGTAATTCAGGAAAAGCGCTTGAATATATCAACCTGGTGAGAGCGAGAGCCAGAGGAACAAATAATTTTATTCTGCCGAACCTAACCATCACTGACCAGAGTATGCTAAGAGAAGAAATATATGCTGAACGGCGTGTTGAGCTGGCGATGGAAGAGCATCGGTGGTTTGATCTGGCCAGGTGGGGTCGTATTGCAGATGTGATGGGCCCCTTGATGCCTAATTTTGTGGCTGCAAAACATACCTTGTTACCTATTCCACAATCAGAGATTGATTTGTCAGGTGGAAACATTCAGCAAAATCCGGGTTACTAAAGTGAATTGCAATTATCCTTTCACAATAAAAATAAGATTGTGATAAAAAGCTAATGATGCAATATCATCAGCAGGATATTCTTTTGGCAAATCTTGCTTCAACCAATCCGTTTTGTTGACTTCATGAATGCGATGAATAAAATAATTCATCGCAGAAGGAATCGTATCCATTTCCCTGGTACTTCCTTCATATTTTGGCCAATAGGAAGTCTGGGTATCTTCTATGACATAGATACCGCCGCTCTTCAATAGTGGAAAAAGTGTTTTGAAGCTCTCGAGGATATGGGATTGCAAATGACTTCCATCATCGACTATGATATCAAATGGACCTTCTTTTTCGGAAACATTTTCTAGAAAATCCGCATCAGACTGATCTCCTTTGTATGTGTTGATCCTGCTTTCATTCAGTTCTGATTTATCATATATATCTATTCCTGTGATGGTGCCTTCCGGAAAATAACTTTTCCACATACGCAATGAATCTCCACCCATTTGGAGCTTTGCATAACCGCCAACACCAATCTCGAGCAACCGGACAGGCTTATATCTCAAACTCCTGAACCACTGCTCATATATTGGCGTGTAGAAATGACCGCCCCATTTATCGGTTTGGTAAATGCGTGCAAGAGATGTAAGATCACTTTTAGAAAACATGACTTTACATTCTTCACGAAATCGCTTAAGCCTTTTATAAAAGGGCCATGGAAGACGAGCGCGTACGAAATCTTTAAACGATGAATTCATTGTCACCGCTTTTCCGATTCCTCGTTAAGAAGGCTGGAGATCCTGAAATTTTCGCGGTCAAATTTTCCAAAAAATTGATTTCGTTTTTTGAGGAGGTCCTTATCCATCAACAATGCCAGCGGTTTTAGCACATCTACCTGTTGTGCGACAAGCTTTAAGATTGCCATGGTTGGAATAGCCAGCACGATACCGCCGATTCCCATCAATTCTCCCATGATTACGATTCCTAATAATGCAAAGAAGGGATTGATCCGCACACTTGATCCTACTATTTTCGGAGTTATAAAATTGCCCTCAAATTGATTTATACAAAAATACATGGCAATGACTGCCCAAGGCTGCCAGCTATAATCGCTCGTGGCTAAAGAATACAGAAATGGAAGCGTCCCACCGATCGTGACTCCTATATATGGAATCACTACAAGGCACGCTGCAAGAATTCCCCAGAAAACAGCATACTTCACCCCGATAATTAATAGTCCAATACAATTCATGGTTGCGAGAATAATGACCACTGTGAGCATGCCAAGAAGATATCGCTGAATCAGGAGAACAGATTCACCAAGTACGATTCCCAGCTCTTCTCGTTTATCTTTTGAAAACTGGATCATCAGAAAGTCACGAAGCGCTTCTTTATACATCAAGATGAAAATGATATAAATCAATGTCAGAAATGCATTGAAAAGAAAAAGTGCAATATTGGTGATCCCCGAACCTATAAACTGAACGGGAGCCTGCAATATCTTATTCATCGTCCGGTTGACAGATTGAGGGTCAGAATGAAGATTCATAAAAGGCATGTTCTTGTCAAAATAGGAAAGGAAGGTTTGCACCCCGGTTTTAAGCTGTTCCTTGATCGAGCCCATATCCCCGATGATGCTGGCTAATTGGTTACCAAATAAGAAGGCAAGACCGGATATGACAGCCAGCACGGAAAATATGCTGACAACGATCGACACCAATTTGTAGGGAATATGCTTAAAAATCCAGCCTTCAAGCGGCATAAGCATAAAGCTGAAAAACATCGCGAAGAAGATTGGGAAAAGAATACTCTGTCCTTGCAACAAAAGGTACCCGGTGGCAATAATGACAAACAGGACATAGGCAAAATTTCGAAACCACACCATAGTTTTGGCTTTTCTTTGTATAATGATCGTGAAATTTACGCATTATCTTGTCACCCGATTCAATGTTCCGGTGGAAGGCTGGAATAGGGATAAATCCGGGCAAACCGTCCTGGACGAAAGCTGGATGAACCACCGGCTTGCTCTTTTCCTTTCCTATTGTTTACCTACCATCGTGGGCCAAACTGAAAAAAAATTTCAATGGATATTGTATTGCGATAAAAATACACCTGTTGCATACAGGCTACAAATCGAAACTGCAGTGAGCATGATCCAGGGTGTGAAGATTAGAGATGTGTCTCACCTTGCTGAGCTGATGGAAGATCTGAGGTCTCTTATTTGAAATGCCACCACCCCGTATGTGATCACTACAAGACTGGATAATGATGACGGGCTTGGAAATCGTTCCATCCAAACTATTCAGGACCATTTCAAAGAGGTTGATAAATTACTTTTAAATCTTGTTTCAGGCATTATGTACGATCCGCATGCAAAGGTCATGACGGCAATAAAAAAAAGTAAAAATAATCATTACACCAGCCTGATTGAAATGCGAAAACCGCCGGAAAAAATGTTGACTGTACTTGGATTTCCGCATGACCATCCTCCGGCAGGCCTATTGATTGAAAATATTTCGCTCGATAACGCCTGGCTGAAAATCATTCATGAAAAAAATATGAAAAGCCGGCTGAAAGGAAAACCCATATTAACTACTAATAAAAAATATTTTGAGGGGGTATCCAATAATGAATTCCCTGTTTCTTTAATCAACACCATAAAGTATATCGGGAGGCGTATTGTGCAAAAAATTAATGATTATTTATTTTTCAATCGCCAGTGATAATCGATCAATACACCGTTCGAAGCGGCAGGCAATATTCAGAAACGTAATAGTTCTCCAGGGAAAACTTCAAACTCAGTAGCCTGCCGGATAAAATCATTTTTTTGGTTACGGATATTCAAAGAAGCAGAATCATAATACGAAGGTTGAAGAATATTGTTTATTTCAGGAATGTAAATTCAAATCTTTGAAGCATGGAAATATCTCTAAATAATTATTATGGAAGATCAATCGATGATTCGATCTTTACTTTTTTTGAAATCCTGATTAATGAAACCGGCCTTTCAACCAGTAAAAATGAAATGGTCGATAAGAAAAGAGTCATGCCAAAAAAGAAATAAATTTGAAGCAACCATGGAATTTTAATCCAGCCCATATTCATAAAATATATGACAGGCATATGAAAGAGGTAAAGGCTGAAACTGATAATTCCAATAAATCTTAAAAATTTCATTTCCAGGAATTGCCTGAATATTCCACGAGAGTGAAGCGCAGCAAATAACATGATGCCGCAAAGAATGACATATAGGATTAATATTTTCCGGCCGTTATTGCTGTTATCTACCCCCAACCAGTTACCGACATAGTTTGGATTCATAAGTAGGCAATTGAATAAAGCAATAAGTCCTGCTATTCCAAACATAGTACCCCACTTAGAAATAAACGGTGTTTCATTGATCTTCAGATCAAAAATGGCCAGGTAGGTCCCCGCGAGAAATACAGTCAGAAATTTAAATGTATTAATTTTATTAAAATGTATAAAATAATCAAGTCCCAGGGAAGTAGCACTAATCAATAAAAAAAATATCAAAATGTACCTGAGATCCCACTTCATCCAAAAATGACAAATCAGAAGAATAAATGGAGAGAGAATATAATATTTAAACTCTACCGGAATGGACCAAAAGACCCCGTTACCCTTTAATAATGACATATGCATGAACATATCCCTTGCGTTCAAAATGACGTTTGTTATTCCCATGCCGGTAAGACTCCAATACAAAAACAACGAAACGATCAAAACTGGAAATATGCGGAGAAGGCGTCTTATAAAATATCGCTTCCAAAAAAAAGCATCAGCGCTCCCATTCATCATCGCCATAGCAATCTGCCGATCAAGCAAATAAGCTGAGAGGACAAAGAAAAGATATACTCCACCTTTACCTATGCCATTAAATGCAAGCGAAGGATGGAAGTATATAAAGTTATTACTCGTATGTGAAAGAAGTACCATAAGAACAGCTATTCCTCTCAAGCCATCCAAAGCCTTCACATGTTCTTTTCTGTCGTCATTATAAAAGAACAATTTTCGGGGTTTAATCATGGCTACCGGATGATCACCATCTTACCCCAGCCTTTCCTGAAGAAAGTAGCATCTCCGGGAGTTGCATACCGGTCAAACTCTTTCATGTTTTCATCCTTAACAATCAACCTGTACAGATACGTGCCTGCTGCAAGCCGATCCCCTTTCTCATCGGTTCCATACCATACATAATCCGTAGCATGCGTTCCAACCACTAGCGGACCTAATTCATCAGGTGTGATTTCCTTTACAATCCGGCCCTCAATCGACAAGATTTGAATTCTATAATAAGGAGGCGAACCGCTTCCTGTCAATGTATAGACAAATCTCGTGGATGTGTTGAACGGATTGGGGTAATTATAAATATGAGAAACCGATTCAGCATGGATCACTTCAAATGTGATGAGGTAATCATTATCACCTGCAAGATTGCCCGAAGCATCTTTTGCTTTGATCTGTAAGGTATAGATACCATCTTCATACAAATCAGGCCGTAATTCTACAGAAGCTGTGTTTTGTCCCGATCCGGATGCCTGGATAAATTGAACCCAATCTTCTGAAAAAGAAATACTGCGCGGCTGAACATCGGATGGATAGGAGAGGAACATGGTAAATGAGCTAGTATCATCCATGCGTAAAAATTCATTTTCATCATGCAGCTGTACAATTATGACGGGCTTAGCCGCCACCAGATCACCATCCAGGATATGCTGCCCATCAAAGGTGACATCAAGCACAGGATTCAAAGCATCATCTTTAACATATAAGGGCAGGATACCAATATTGTTTGAAGAATTTTCTTCTTTCATCAGATTTCCCGGGTTAAGATTAAACACGACCTGGTAGTCTCCGGACATTCCATCTGTTGACTGGTCAAATGCTACTGCCACACTGGAATAAGCATGAAATGGGTTGATCGAGTAAATG
>JBDSPM010000224.1:0-3392 GCA_039930325.1 Saprospiraceae bacterium | reverse complement strand
TTAAAAAATTTTGTATTATGTTGTGGTGGTCGGTCATACCCGTTCAGTTTTGATATTTAAGTTCTCATGAATAGAGTTACGTTAGTTCTGCTGGCATATCTGCTTTTTGTACTACTAGTAGCATCTTGTTCAAAAAGTACAGAAAATGAGTCAGGAGAATTATTTCAGATTCTAAATAAAGAAACCACCTCTATCGACTTTAACAATCAGCTCCATGAAACTGATAGCCTGAATATTCTAACCTACCTGTATTACTACAATGGTGGCGGAGTTGCCATCGGAGATATCAATAATGATGGATGGCCGGATATTTATTTTTCGGGCAATGAAGTGGGCAATAAACTGTATCTGAACAAAGGTCAGATGCAATTTCTAGACATCACAGAAAAAGCCGGAGTCACATGTCATGATGCATGGAATACCGGGGTATCCATGGTGGATATCAATGGTGATGGACTGCTTGATATTTATGTTTGTGAAGTGAGCACAATCAGCGGTCGGTATGGAAGAAATCAATTGTTCATAAATAATGGTGATCTCACTTTCGCAGAATCCGCAAGAACCTACGGGCTGGATTTTAGTGGCCTGGCAACGCAAGCTGCTTTTTTTGATTTCGATCGGGACGGAGATCTGGATTGTTTCCTTCTCAATCACAGCATAAAAGAGACCGGGCAATTTAAACCTGCGGAAATTACACGTCAGGTATTTGAATCCTCTTCAGGAGATAGATTGTTGGAAAATCAGCAAGGACATTTCATTGACATTACTCAGAAGGCAGGTATTTACAGATCGCCTGTTGGATTTGGATTAGGTATTGACATAGGCGATCTCAATAGGGATGGGTGGCCTGATATATACGTGGGAAATGATTTTCATGAAAATGATTATCTCTATATCAACAACCATGACGGGACCTTCCGTGAAGTCATAGCAGCAGCTACAGGACATACCAGCAATTTTACCATGGGGGTCTCCATTGTCGATATTAATAATGACGCGAAGCCGGATATTTTATCGCTCGACATGAAACCAGAAGATGACCTCACCTACAAATTGTCAGGTGTTTGGGAAAGCTTTACTATTTACAATTTCAAACGATCGTTTGGATATCATCACCAAAGCCCAAGAAACGCATTGCAAATAAATCAGGGAATTGATAACGGAATTCCAGTCTTCTCTGAAGTTGCATGCCAGTATGGTATTGAAGCAACTGATTGGAGTTGGAGCCCACTGGTAGCCGACTTTAATAATGACGGAAATAAGGACCTGTTTATTTCTAATGGGATCGCAAGAAGGCCAAATGATATGGATTTTGTCAATTATTTTTCAGATCAGAATAACAACAAAGCGACAGGGCTTAGATTAATCAACAGAATGCCTCTTGGTGGCGTCTCGAATTATTTATATTTTAATATATCGGATAGTAATACTTTCACAAGAATACCGCTAAAGGACCCCGGTTTAAAAATCACCAATGGAGCTTCTTACAGCGACCTGGACCGCGATGGAGACCTCGACATAGTATGCAACAATCTAAATAATGAATCGTACATCATTCAAAATAATAGTCCGCACGCAGCCTATCTCAACATCCAATTGAAAAATAATAATGCGAATCCATATGCCATAGGAGCACAAATCACACTTTTCCAAAAAGACAAGATTCAATATCAATACATCAATCCGGTAGCAGGATTTCAATCGGGGAAAGAACCTCTTGCCTATTTTGGGACAAATGAGCTACCCGTGGATTCATTGATCATAGAATGGCCGGAAGGAGATTGCCAGGTACTGCATCAGCCCAAATCGGGCTTTCAAATCATTGAAAAAAATATTCAGGCCCCCTACTCACATTGTGACCAGTCAGAAGAAGAAAGACCTTACGTCACACTGATTCCACATCATGAGAACCATGCAAACGATCTGAACACAGAAAAATGGATGCCATACAGTTTATCTTCCTTCGGCCCAAGAATTGCAGTTGGCAAAAAATATTTTTATGTCACAGATGCAGTGGTGCCCGGCAAGCTGGTTAGGATACGTGATCAAAAAGATGTTTCAGAATTAATCAAAGGAAGGCCGGCGCTTCAGCAGGGTCTTGAAGAAAATGATGCAACCTTTGCAGATTTTAACGGAGACAACCGGGAAGATTTATTTATTACAATGGGCGGAAACAATATCCCTACAGGTACCAATATCTATCGTGAGCTTCTATTCTTCGGCCAAGAGGATGGAACACTACAATTTACACATAGCGGTATTCCACGGACAGACCGGAATTGTTCGATCGTCAGGCCTTGCGATTTTGATCATGATGGCGACATGGACCTCTTCATTGGAACTCTCTCAAGGCCGGGTCATTATGGCTGGAGCGAACCAAGTAATTTTTATATGAATGATGGACATGGTTCTTTCACACTCCAGGACGCGCCTGTATGGGAAATGGTCTTTGATGCTCAATGGGCTGATATGGATCTTGATGGCCGTCAGGATCTGGTTGTAGTCGGTCACTGGATGCCAATTACGATTTTATTTAACAGATCTACACATTGGGAAATTAAAACTATTCCGAATTCTGAAGGACTTTGGTTTTCTCTTTCGGTTACTGATCTCAATCAGGATGACGTACCCGATATCCTGGCAGGAAATTTTGGCCTGAACCATCCTTTTGATTCGGATTCCTCTCATCCGCTGATCTTGTATCTCAATGATTTTGACCTCAATGGACAGACCGATCCATTGATTTCCTATATGCAGAATGATAAAAGATATATTTATCCAAACCTTGACTTATTTCTCCAGGAGCTTCCGGGGAGAAAAAAAGAATATTTATTGAATAAAAATTTCGCAGGCAAAGAGCTCACCGACATTTTCTCAAGCACCCAATTGCAGAATTCTACCCAACGAAAAATCAAGACATTTGCCAGCACCTATTTTATTTCTGATAAAGAAAAGAATACCTGGACCGCTTCACTGCTTCCAGCTTTACTTCAAAGAAGTCCCGTTTGGAGCATTTGCAAAATGGATGATCAGACATTTGCCTTCGGAGGTAATTTTTATGCTGTCGATCCGAATTGGGGCCGACAGGATGCACTCTTTCTTACATTTATGCATTATGACAGTGACAAAGGATGGGCAGTAGACACGATTCATAATCTTACTTTCAACAGGCGAAGTGAAATTCGTGATCTTTCCCTGATTGGCAACAGATTGTATATTGGGTCTAACAATGACACGCTTGTATCCATTTCAACCGGAATAAAATAATGACTATCACTTCATCTCAATATTTCAGATTCTATGAATAAAATCCTTTTGATTGCACTTTGCCTTGTGGCATATAAATCCTATTGCCAGGACACATGGAAAGTAAGTGCAGATTCGATCGACCC
>JBDSPM010000223.1:0-11233 GCA_039930325.1 Saprospiraceae bacterium | reverse complement strand
GATTCATATATCGTCGGCCTGCTGGCCATGAGTCCGGTATCCATCCCCATCCAATATGGAGAACTGGCAGATAATGCGATCAAATGAGGAATGAATTGCAGAAAGAAGTTGGTAAAGCGTATCGTTTCGTCGCCACTTGCCATCCCTATATGAACATGCAAACCATACACGGCCATACGCTTAATAAGCCATTGATTTCGTTCGAGCAATTCCTGGTAGCGTAATGTTGTCGTGAGAATGCGTTCATCATATTTTCCGATGGGGTTTGTCCCTGTACCTGCATATACAATGTTGAGTTGAGGACCTATTGATCGTACGAGCGACATCGTTTCAGATAAATCACGCGAGACCTGATGCACATCTTTGCAAATACCGGTGATAACCTCCAGTGTGCTCCTGAACATTTCTTTCACAAGTCGTGGATGCTCAAGTAATTGAAGTATCTCAGGAGCTTTAGGAATCAAACAAAGGTGATTCGCGTCAAGTAACTGCACTTCCATTTCAACACCAAGCGTGAGAATTTCAGTATTTCCTTTGAATTCTAAACTCATAGGTACTTCGTGTTCCGAATTTGAAATAAAAAATTATTTTCCTGGATAATGTGGGAAAGGTAATTTTACAAGATATGAAAAAAGTCTAAGCTGAAGGAAAGAGATCACCATTTATTACTGAGCGAAAACCTTGTAAATGGCTTCAGCACCTATTATAATAAAACAGCGTATGGATTAAATTTGCTGCGTTACTATATAATAGAAAAGGACCAGTTTGATTATGCTTTCAGAAAATATACCGAAGCCTGGGCTTTTATACATCCTACACCTTATGATTTTTTCAATTGCATGAATAATGCTGCCGGCGAGGATCTGAACTGGTTTTGGAAAGAATAGTTCTTTACCAAATGGACGCTTGACCAGTCCGTTACGAATGTCACTTAGGTTGACAATGATCCTTCGAAAGGTGCTTTGATCACCATCGAAAACAATGGTCAAATGATCTTACCAGTATTTGTACAGGTGGTACAAAGTAACGGCAAAGATAAACTCATGCAAAAGATCCGCTATTTAGATAAGCTGGTTGATGACATGGCAAAAGGAGAGACAATGGAGAAGATTTTAAGGAAATAGGGAGAACACCACCATAAACTTTTAAGAAAAAGCCGACCACATTGCTACAAGTCGCGTTGGACGTTACTTCGCACAGCCACCGCAAAATTCAATTGGTGAGTTATTCGCCAATCTGTCTATATTACAATACCCTATCAGGAGTCAATCTAATCAAAAAAATAAATTCAATTGTATCATGATGAAAAAAGTAATGATTTTAAGTATTGTCCTCGCTGCAGTGACTTTGTCTTTCAGCCAATCGATGAATTCAAAAAATGCGAAAATTGAGGCTCAGATTATCGCTTTAGAACAAGGAGCCTGGCAGGCATGGAAAAATAATGATGCGACCTGGGTCCGGCTGAATTCAGCAGAAGAGCTGCTATCCGCCAATGCGGAAGGCGTCAGTAATAAGGCTGAAGTCTTAGCCTCGATCCCAAAAGACTGTAAAGTGAAAAGTTTTTCATTAAGCGATTTTACATTTACATTGCCCGCCAAAAACACAGCACTCTTAACTTACATAGCGGTCGAAGAAGGTATGTGTGACGGTAAGAAAATCCCTTCAAAAACTCGCATAGGTGTTACCTACGTCAAACGTCATGGAAAATGGTTGGAGGCCTTTTATGTGGAGTCCACAATAGAGAAATAATAAGCTTTGCGTCTTTGTGGCAATAAAAAATAATTAGCCACGAAGACACTAAGAAAATATTAGATCTGACCTTTGTGCCTTTGCGGCGTTGTGGCAATAATAAATAGCCACGAAGACACGAAGGCGCTAAGAAAATATTAGATCTGACCTTTGTTCCTTTGCGGCTTTGTGGCAATAATAAATAGCCACGAAGACACGAAGGCGCTAAGATAAATTTTGCACATATGACCTTTGCGTCTTTGTGCCTTAGTGGCCTTAATAGAAGTATTAAACTAATAAGTGTTCTGATGAAATTCGAAGAACTTTCACAACAAGAAGAAGAAATAGGTAAAGCTATTGTGAACTCTGCTTATTTGGTTCATAAAGAACTTGGCCCGGGGCTCCTCGAAAGAGTTTATGAAGTTTGCGTAGCTCATGAACTTAGAAAATTGGGATATGATGTGAAGCGACAGATTGATATTCCCATTGTTTATGATGGAATTCAATTTGATGAGGGCTTACGATTGGATTTGCTTGTAAATGATTTAGTCGTGGCCGAGTTGAAAGCAGTTGATGTGGTGAATCCCGTTTGGGAAGCCCAGATCATTAGCCACTTAAAGCTTACCAAGTTAAACTTGGGCTTTCTAATTAATTTCAATGTGCCATTGATTAAAGATGGAATTAGACGGTTTAGAAATTAAATAAAATAGACACGAAGACACTGAGAAAATATTGGATCTGGACCTTTGCGTCTTTGTGCCTTTGTGGCAATAAAAAGTAATTAGGTACGAAGACACGAAGGCGCTAGGAAAATATTGGATCTGGACCTTTGTGTCTTTGTGTCTTAGTGGCAATAAAAAATACATTGTTAGCTGCATCTTTAAATCAAAATACCATGAAACTAGTAGCTTTATTTTTGTTTTTACTAATTACACTTTTTTCAAATGCTCAAACTAAGAATCCATTTGACACTTTAAAATTTGATAAAGCAATGATGTTTGACTTTAAAGGTGGCGAAGGAATAGATCTATATATTGTCGACGAAAATGGGCAGCTTGCAAATTCAATTAGTAACCAAATTCAGTTGAATCAAAACCAGGTAAAAGACCTAAATAATAAATTGGGAAATAAAAATTCTTATGGCGGTACAACAGCTGCTTGCTTTGATCCTCATTTAGGGTTTGTATATTATCTGAAAAATGAAATCGTAGGGCATATTACTATATGTTTGGTATGCAATAGACTTCATTCCAGTCTTGAAATACCAGCACAAAAGCAAGGTAAAGTTTCTGTTGGAACAGACACTTATTATACCGGAACAGGCCTTAGCAACTCTTTTCAACAATTTTTATATAGCCTTTTGCAGGAATACAGTTTTTCACACCAACCATAATAAAACGGTGCAGCATACACCTAAACAAAGGCATTACCGCAATTTGGGCGGACATATACTCGCCAAGTAAAGCAAGTAATAAGTAGATTCCCAAGACCCCTGCCACCCGACACCATTTTTCGACAGCGGAAAAAATAATTCCAAAAAAACTTGCGAAACCGAAAAGTTGCACATATATTTGCAACCGATTAGTTTCATATAAAGGATACCGAAAATGAGAAGAGATGTTTTTCAGGCAATCGCAGACCCAACGAGAAGAGCAATTATTACACTGATAGCGCTTCAGGCAATGACACCGAACACCATTGCCGAAAACTTCAACACTACCCGTCAGGCTGTTTCAAAACACCTTCGCATTTTGACAGAATGCGAACTTGTAAAACAAGAACAAGAAGGAAGGGAAATTTACTATTCACTTGAAATTGAAAAAATGAAGGAGTTGGATAAATGGTTGAACCAATTCAGGAAAATATGGGAAACCCGATTTAATCAACTGGACAAAGTATTAACAACAATTAAAAAACAGAAAAAATGTTGAACGAAGAGAAATCCCGCAAGGCGGGAAAAAACAATTTGCTATTTGATTTTACCGTTGACAAGACAACAAAAACGGTATTCGTAAACAGAGAATTTGCTGCCAACCTTTCACTGGTATGGGATGCATTTACCAAACAAGAAATTCTTGACCAATGGTGGGCACCTAAACCCTGGGCTTCAAAAACAAAATTTATGAATTTTGAAGTTGGCGGACGAAGATTTTATGCGATGGTAAGTCCCGAAGGACAAGAGCGTTGGTCACTTCAGAAATTTACTTCCATTAGTCCAAAAACCAATTTCAAACTGGTGAATGCTTTTGCGGACAAAGATGAAAATCCTGAATTGCCCGGTTCTGATTGGGATTTGAATTTCATCGAACAAAACGGAACAACAAAAGTTAGTATCACTATTTACAATGAATCCCTTGCCCGCATGGAGAAGATGATTGAAATGGGCTTCGAGGGAGGATTTACAATGACATTAAACGCTTTAGAAAATCTATTGGCAACTCAAACAGACGAACAATTATTATTAATCAAATGAAATTACAGTTAGACAGAATTGGTACAGTTGGACTTTTCCTGGCGGCGCTTGCTACACCTTGTTGCTTTCCACTTTTTGCATTTGTGCTTTCCGCTTTCGGACTTGGTTCAGCAGAACTTTTTGGCGGCTGGACAAAGTGGATTTTTGAAGGACTTGTTTTAATTTCTCTTATAGGACTTTTCATTTCCTACCGAAAACATCGTTGCACATATCCTTTGCTTATTGCAATTCCGAGTGCTGCAATTATTTTTTACGGTTACAACTTTAACAACAGTGACAGTTGGAACAAATTTATTTACACAGGAATGTTCGGACTTCTTGCAGCAACCATTTGGAACTACCAGCGAAACAAACTTTACGGCAGTTGCGAAACTTGCATCACTGTTGACGGCAAAACAGTTGAATTGGAATCAACAATTACTTGCCCAACTTGCGGACATAAGAAAAAAGAAATTATGCCGACAGATGCTTGTCAGTTTTTTTACGAGTGTGAACATTGCAAAACAGTTTTGAAACCAAAGTACGGCGACTGTTGTGTGTATTGCACTTACGGAACTGTTAAATGTCCATCAATACAAACAGGAAAAGATTGTTGCTAACTTCCAACGGTCGTACGGACTATCGTTATAGCCAATGATCCTATAATCTCCAATACATAAGAAATCCTTAATTTTGTAGCCGAATGAAAATCATCACGAGTCCTATATAACAGATCAGAAAGCGTTGCGCATTTTTGGCGGCGTCATATCAGATTAAATGATTTTTAAAGAAGTTCACTTATGACAAAATTCAACTGCCACGTGCATAAGAGTAGTATACAAAGCCGGGTCATTGGATTGATGGTTTTCACACTTATGTTTCAACAGGCGTATGCTCAAACGCAAAAGCTATCTACTGAACAACAATTGGCTCGTTCTATTTTCAAGGAGATTGTAGAAATCAACACTACAAATTCTTCTGGCAATACCACAATTGCCGCTAATGCAATAGCCAAAAGGTTAAAGGGAGCAGGCTTTGAAGAAAATGATATAAAAGTAGTTGGGCCAAATTTGCAGAACCGCAACCTTGTTGCCCGGTTGAGAGGATCAGGGAAAAAACCACCCATCCTTTTTCTGGCACATCTGGATGTTGTTGAGGCGCGTAGGGAAGATTGGTCCTTCGATCCATTTACGTTTTTAGAGCAAGACGGCTATTTTTATGGACGTGGTACACAGGATGTTAAGGACGGGGTTGCCATTCTTGTTGCCAGTTTTATTAAAATGAAAAAGGAGCATTTCAAGCCTGATCGTGACCTGATCCTTGCACTTACCGCGGGTGAAGAAGGGGGTTCTGATTATAACGGCATTAAATGGTTGTTGAAATATCGCCGATCATTGATAGACGCATCTTTTTGTATTAATATGGAATTAGGCGATCCCCAAATAAAAAATGGCAAAAGAATTCTTCGTCCAATACAAGCAAGTGAAAAAGGGTATATGAATTTGAGCCTCGAAGTAAAAAATCGTGGTGGTCACAGCTCTCTTCCGGTAAAAGATAATGCTATTTACCGTCTTGCAGATGGATTGACGAGATTGGCCAAATATGATTTTCCCGTGCAATTGAACGAAATAACAAGAGCCTATTTTGAAAGAATGTCATTACTTGAAAATGGCCAAATGGCTGCAGACATGAAAACGATTGCCGGTAACCACACAGATTCTGCAACTGTTTTACGGTTGGCATCATCGCCCTATTACAATGCTTTAATGCGCACTACGTGTGTAGCTACATTGCTGCAAGCGGGCCATGCGGAAAACGCTTTGCCACAATTCGCAAAAGCAATAGTGAATTGCCGTGTATTACCTGGACAAATAGCAACAGATATAAAACAAACCATTGTTGATGTATTAGCAGACAACCAAATTGAAGTTTCGATTATGTGGAGTTCAGACTATAACCCCGCCTCACCATTATTTCCGGAGCTAATGGAGAAAGTTGAACAGGTTACTGCAAAATGTTGGCCTGGCGTTTTTGTTATTCCGGTAATGGAAGTTGGAGCAACCGATGGCCTATTTTTAAGAAGTGCAGGTATTCCCACTTATGGAATTTCCGGTGTTTTTATTGATGTGGATGATAACCGCATACATGGCCAGGATGAAAGAGTCAGCGTAAAGGGGTTTTATGACGGGCTAGAATATATATATCAATTAATAAAGTCCTTTTCATCATAAATTAATTAACTTGACTTCCTGCAAACGCAACCATTAAAATAAAATTTTGTGATACACCTTAATTTATTGAAATGAAAACTATCACAGATGAAAATAATATCGGGCTCCTGAAACAATTGCAGGAAAGCGAACGCAGGCTCCGCACAATGATTTTGCTGACCCCTGCCTTGATGGCCATTTTGCGGGGTATGAATCATGTTGTTGAAATAGTAAACCCTCGCTCGCTTGAAATATGGGGCAGAACAGAAGAAGAAGTTTTAAACAAACCCATCCTTGATGCAATGCCCGAATTAAAAACACAGGGATTTAAAGAAATTTTAGACGAGGTATACACTACGGGAAATATATTTTCTGTTTCGGAACTTGAGGTTAGTATAAAGAGGGGTGGGAGGCAAGAAACTATTTATGTTAATACCAGTTGGGAACCACTTTATAATTCCTCAGGTGAAATTGACGGCATTATGGCAGCCGGAATTGATGTAACGGAGCAGGTTACAGCACGGAAAAAAATTAAAGAAAGTGAAGAAAGGTTCAGAGCAATGGCTGACAATATTCCAAACCTTGCATGGATGGCACAAGCTGACGGATGGATTTATTGGTACAATAAAAAATGGTACGATTACACCGGCACCACTCCCGATCAAATGGTGGGTTGGGGTTGGCAATCAGTTCATGATGCAAGCGTATTACCTGATGTTTTGGTTAAGTGGGTCAATTCCATTGAACTCGGAGAAAAGTTTGAAATGGTGTTTCCACTCTTAGGCGCAGACGGTAATTTCAGACAGTTTCTTACCCGGGTTTTACCGGTTCATGATGAGCAGGGAAAAATAGTTCAATGGTTTGGCAGCAATACAGATATAACAGAACAGGTAGAAGCGCGAAAGAAAATAGAAGCAAGCGAAGAATTTAACCGGACAGTTTTAGAAAGTAGTCCTGATTGTTTGAAAATATTAGATACAGAAGGTCGGGTCCAGTATATGAATTTCAACGGGCTTTGCCAGATGGAGATTGATGACTTCTCCCACTTTAAAAGTAAACATTGGTGGAGTTTTTGGGGTAAAGAAAATGAGCAAATAGTAAAGAATGCCATTGACAAAGCCCTGTCAGGTAAAACGGCCCAATTTATTGCGTATTGTCCCACTGCCAAAGGCACCCCTAAATGGTGGGATGTAATTGTTTCTCCTATTGGCAAAGGAGACGGATCAATTCACCAGATTATTTCCGTATCAAGAGATATAACCACGCAAAAAAATACAGACTTAGCAATCTCAGAAAGCGAAAAAAAATTCCGCCTTCTTGCTGACTCCATGCCACAGCATATATGGACGGCTGATCTGGAGGGAAATCTAAATTATTATAACCAATCTGTTTTTGATTACACAGGATTGTCACTCGAACAGATTAATAAAGACGGTTGGATCCAAATTGTACATCCTGATGATCGAGAAGGAAATATTAAAGAATGGATTGAATCTGTTACAACAGGGAAAGATTTTTTATTTGAACATCGCTTTCGCAGGTATGATGGAATATATCGTTGGCAGCTTAGCCGCGCCATTCCGCAAAGAGACGAAAGCGGAGCTATTCGGATGTGGGTTGGTACAAGCACCGATATACAGAAACAAAAAACTTTTGCTGAAACATTAGAAATAGAAGTTCATGACCGAACTAAAGAACTTGCTCAAAACAATATTGAACTTGCAAAGATGAATAAGGAGCTACAATCCTTCGCTTATATATCAAGCCACGATTTGCAGGAGCCGTTGCGGAAAATTCAAACTTTTGCCAGCCGCATTGCTGAAAAAGAAGAAGAGAATTTATCTGAAAACGGAAAAGATTTATTTAAAAGAGTGCGGGCTTCAGCTGAACGAATGCAATCACTCATTGATGATTTACTTACTTATTCGCGTACGCATACGTTAGAACGCGATTTTAAAAAAGTAAATCTTAATGATGTGATTGATATAGTGAAACATGATCTCAAAGATGAAATTGATCAAAAGCATGCAACCATAACTACCCGGGAAATATGCGATCTAAATATTATCCATTTCCAGTTCCAACAATTATTTTATAATCTCGTAAGCAATTCGCTAAAGTTTTCAAATCCCGAACATCATTTACATATAATCATAAGTTGCGAACATGCCAAAGGGAGTAGTTTTAAAAACGAAAACTTAGACAACAACACCAACTATTGCCACATCACAGTTGAGGACAATGGAATTGGTTTTGAACCGCAATACAATGAAAAGATTTTTGAATTGTTCCAACGACTTCATGGAAAAGACGAATACCAGGGAACAGGTATTGGGCTGGCCATTGTAAAAAGAATTGTGGAAAATCATAATGGCATTATCACAGCCAATGGCGAATTAAACAAAGGTGCAATATTTGATATTTATCTTCCTGTTGACAGCAAATGATATATCACAAACTATTTTCTTCAAACATGAAAACTCATCCCTTTTTATCGTAACGGTAAAGTAGAAGATATTTATTGGACGTTTTCGTATAGCCCCGCAATGGGAGAAGATAACAAAATTTTTGGCGTTCTGGTCACCGGTATGGAAACAACAAAATATATTTTAGGCGTACGAACTTAACCAATGGTGCGCATAACACTTCATTTGAGCAATTTGAGTTTTGACATGCAATCTTCTGTATATTATCGTAATTCTGCAGGGGTTATCGGTTGATTGTTAGCTGAAAGTTTTCAATCAGAGGTTTCTGCCCATTTGAGGATTGTGTTTGGCTGGCAGAACGGAAATGCTTGTGTAATTTCTATATTTACGCTTTAAGTTTTTAAACAAAATAAAATGAATAAGAACGGAGTCCTGAATTTAAGGGAGCTAATCAAAATTATAGTTGAGTATTGGCAAAAATGCGAATCTCCTAATTATGTTAAGTAACCTTCACCGTTTCGTTTCGGCTACGCGGTTGGTGAGCTGCGGTTGGTGACCTGTAGAACAAGGTTGAGGAATAGCATGTCGAACTATAGAATGAGGTTGCGATAAAGCAAGTCGAACCACAACGACCATCTAAGATCTCCAATGAATGTTTCGGCTCCGCGGTTGGTGAGCTATAGCATGAGGTTGCGATAGGCAAGTCGAACCACAACATTTGATAAAGCTTTCGAATCTTACTCATTGATTGAGCGACAGCCGAAATCAAAAGGTAAAAATCTTAAGTGGTCGCTGAGCGTTAGTCGAAGCGAACATCTTGATGGCAATAGTTCAACATTTGATAAAGCTTTCGAATCTTATTCATGGGTTGAGCGGTAGTCGAAACGAACCGCGACCGGATTTTTTGAATACCTTTCTAATTAGAAAATGACAATTGGAAATTTAATAAATAATTTAACTTAAATGGACAATACCAGAGTATTTAAATTGTCATTCACCAGTGTCTATCCTCTTTATAGTAAAAAAGTTGAGAGGAAAGGCCGGACGAAAGAAAGAACTGGATGGTATCATTTGCTGGCTGACGGGATATGATAACAGAACTTAATTACTGGACTGAATATCTACTCCCTCACCACCACCAACTTCTGGCTACTGATAGCTTTTCCCTCTTCCATCAATTGAATTGTATAAACACCCTGTGGCCATTGTGCAATGCTGATATGATAGCCGTGCATTTCATCAAGTGTTTGGTCGTTACTCCTAAACACAATTTGACCTTTCAGATTATAGATCACTAGTTGGCCAAAATGACCAGAACCAAAAACTTCAGTGAATTCATTTGCAGGATTTGGATAAACAAACCAATCGTTCTGTTGCATTACAGTATGCGTATAGACGAGTTCCTGGTATTCATACGCTCCCATATCAATGCGGTTCTGGACGATTCGGGGTTGACCGTCGATATCTACTAAAGGAATCCCTAAACCTGACGTATCTGTTACCCCTGAATTGATGCAAGATGATAATTCTTGCAAATGCAAATCCATATCCGGATCAGGAATGGTATCGATCACACCATCCTGTATAAACAATGGATCCGCATCAATATTATTCCCCAGATCTGTACCAGCCTCATTGTTCCAGCTCGCACTACCACCTGCGTTTGCAACCAGGCTGTATCCAATTTGTGTTATGGCATCTGTATCATTCGAAATAGATGCTGCAATCGTTGCGGTTTCTATACCTGAGCTGTTACGCCAGATGATGGAATTAGTCATTATAATCGCAGCCTGAGCATTGAATATTGCACCGCCTATACTGTCGGCATGATTAGTGCTCATGGTAGCATTTGTAATCACTATGGAACCTGCTCCATCATTGTGGATTCCCCCTCCGCGCAGCCCTGCACGATTAGCTGACAGGACGCAATTGATTAGATGAACATCGGAATTATCCTGTACAGCGATAGCTCCACCGTTCAGATCTGCTTTGTTACCACTGAATATGCAATTGATGATGGATGGCGAGGAGTCCCAGATTTCAATTCCTGCTCCGTCTCCCCAGGCTTTATTACTTTCAAAAAAAGAATCATGAATTGTAGTCGTAGTATCGTCTCGAATATAGACACCTCCTCCCTGAATGGCGATGTTTCCCATAAAATGACATGAGGTAATGCTTGCTGATGAGCCTTCATCATTCAGCATCGCTCCACCATACAAAAAGCTCTTATTGTTTTCAAACATACATCCGTTCAGGACAGGGAAAGAATTTAGACTGCTCATTCCGCCACCTCCAAATTCATCCGCAATGTTGTCTGAAAACATACACTGAGTAAGAACAGGTGAAGAAGATACATTATGGATTCCTCCTCCATAATTTTGGCCATTATTATTTTCAAAAACGCAGCCTGTTAAAAC
>JBDSPM010000222.1:0-4600 GCA_039930325.1 Saprospiraceae bacterium | reverse complement strand
CAGTAAATTTACCCTGAGTGCACAGCGTTCTTGAGATGGAATGGATGGATGGTCAAGGATTGGCATATTGAATGTGCTGTGGAATTCAGCGACATCATTCAGCGGAGAAGGCTCTTCAAACCTGTTTTTTGACATGTCACAATTTTTAAGATCGGCCAAATATAATTGAAGTGGACATCATTAAAATAAAAAGCCCCTGATGATGTACCAGGGGCTTGTCGTTTCTTATGACCGGATTATTGCTTATTGATCGCATCCAGCTTTTCTTTGTATTGATTGACAAGATCTAGTTTATCCTGTCTTGCATAAATTTCTTTTAGTGCAATCAGTGTATTGGCATCATTTGGATTATTCTGTTCAGCCTGTAAAAAGAATGGAAGGGCTTTTACAAAAGTTTCATCCATCTGTGCTTTGATCGCTTCATATTTCTTTGTGCCAGCTGCTGAATAATCTGAAGAAACGCTATTCAGATCCATTGAATATGCAGCGGCTTTATTGTACCAAAGTGCCCCAATACTATATACAGCATCAAAGCTCTTTGGGTCCTTTGCAAGTGCCTGCTGATAGTAAGACATGGCTTTATTAAAGTTTTCGGTTGCTCCGGCTGGATCTGTTGCAGCCTTATCCTGATATAGCTTGTCATAGATTTGTCCAAGTGTAACATAAATGGATACATTCTCCGGCTCCATTTGAATAGCCTTTTCGAGCTTTGAAATAAGACCAACCAATTCTCCCTTAGCCAGTAAATAGTTAATTTCTGCGTACAGCAAGCCTGTATCATCAGGATACTTTTCACGGCCTGAAGCAAGGATTTTATCAGCTTTTTCCGGCGAATCTGTCCTGTACATAGTGAATAGTTCTTCATAAACTCCTGCATCGGCGCTTCCGGCATCAACCAACTGCTGAAATACATCAACAGCCTTATCATTCATAGAGGCTTGTTTGGCACAAAGACCACTGTAATAAAGAGCCTTTGGACTTTCATCTGCTGAAAAGGTCGTAGCTTCTTTATTTTTCATCAAAAGGTTGTAGCCCTCATAGGTGGCATTGAATGCAGCATATGCTGATGGAAAGTCACCTGCCTGGTATAAAGCTGATCCCATGTAATAAATATTCTGAAGCCCTGCTGCAAGAGCTTTCATAGCATCTTTAGTCTGATATCCCTTATCTGCTAATTCCGCTGCCATCCTGAAACCCATGTACGCCTTTGCTGCAGCGGTAGGTTGCGCAATGACTGCTTTAGGGTCAAGGACATTCGTTTTGACATCATTATCGACCGCGGCCATAAAAACCTCACCATAGGTCTGCCATGCTGTCGGATCTGCCTTTACGGTCGGATCATCAATCGAAGCATTAGCAAGAGAAATTGCTTCCTGGAGCTTATCCAGGGAAGCATTCTGATCAAGATTGTACGTACCCAGCAAGCGGGCCGCTTTCTTAATATCCTTCGCAGGGTCCTGGGCAACCACTAAGGAGGCTAACCCTAATGCTAAAAAAAGAATAAAGAATTTTTTCATTTACGATCTGATTTATTCAGGTGAATCAATTTCAACGCTAATAACTAACCTAACGACGAATTAAATCGGGAGAATACGTTTTCCTTTTGTTAATATCTATTTAATAAAGTTCTAAAAATTTCTGGTTTCACATGCCTGAATTTCAAAAAGAATACGAAGATCAATACATGGATCTGTTATTCTTCTTCATTTTTTGCAGACTGGACGTTTTGGTCTGTTTCTTCATTTTTTATTATTCCTACATCAGCTATGGCATCATCATCTACCAGATTGATAAGCCTCACGCCTTGGGTCTTTCTTCCCATGACCCGAATGTTGGCTACAGGTGTCCTGATCGTTACACCGGATTGATTGATGATCATCAGATCGTCAGATTCAGTTACGGCTTTAATTGTAATTAATTGCCCTGTCTTGTCGGTAATTTTTAATGTGCCCACGCCTTTGCCACCTCGCTTTGTCTTACGATATTCTTCTATCACTGATCGCTTTCCATAGCCATTTTCAGAAATAACCAAAATAGTAGACGATGTATCATTTTCATTGATGGTCAGCATGCCTATGATTTCGTCATTGGCATCGTGTAGTGCCATTCCGCGAACGCCTGTGGCTGTCCTGCCCATTTCACGAACATCTTTTTCGTTGAATCGCACAGCATATCCGCGCTTATTTGCTATGACCACTTCACTATTGCCGTCTGTCAGTCTTGCATCGATGAGAGTATCTCCTTCATTGATAGAGATGGCCCTTATTTTACTGATCCTGGACCTGGCATACTCATCAATCTGGGTTTTCTTAACCGTGCCCTTTTTTGTACAAAAAAGAATATAGTGGCTTTTATTGAATTCCTTGTCCTCAATATCCTTAATGATGATAAATGCTTTGATCTTATCTTCTTTCGGCAATTCGATCAGGTTATGAATCACCCTTCCCTGGGAAGTTTTAGATGCTTCCGGAATTTCATATACCCGGATTTTGTAAAAAATACCCTGTTCGCTTAAAAGGAAAAGATGGTTGTGTGCACTGGCAATGAACATGTGCTCAATAAAATCCGCATCCCTGATTTTAGTGCCTTGTGATCCCCGGCCTCCTCTGCCCTGTATCCGGTATTCAGAGATATTAGTCCTTTTGACATATCCTAAATGAGAAATGGTGACTACCATATCTTCATCCGGAATCATGTCTTCTATGCTGATCTCCCCATCAGCATATGTTATCTCAGTTCTTCGTGGATCGCCATAACGTTCTTTGATTTCACGCAGCTCTAACTTGATGATTTCCTTGCGACGCTCTTCTTTGGCAAGGATGTCTTTAAAATCTTCAATGGTGATCAGGAGTCCATCATATTCCTCCTGGATCTTCATTCGCTCAAGACCAACCAGACGCTGCAAACGCATTTCCAGTATTGCCTTAGCCTGCAAATCTGAGAGCTGAAATTTTTCTACCAAGCCTGCATGGGCTTCATCTACATCCTGGGATTCGCGAATCAGTTTGATGACTTCATCAAGGTGATCCAGCGCAATCAGCAATCCTAAAAGAATATGGGCCCTGTCCTCAGCTTTCTTTAATTCAAATTTTGTTCTTCTTACAATTACTTCAAGCCTGAATGTGACAAATTCATCGATCAGCTGGCGAAGGCTTAATGTCCTCGGACGACCATTGACCAGCGCAATGTTATTTATACCATAAGATGTCTGCAGTGGCGTGAATTTGTAAAGCTGGCTCAGCACCACATTTGAAATCGCATCGCGTTTTAATTCGACTACAATGCGAATGCCTTCCCTGCTTGATTCATCCTGTACATGGGAGATGCCTTTTACTCTCTCTTCAGTTCTTAACTCATCTATAGCTTTTACCAGGTTAGCTTTATTGACCTGGTAAGGAATTTCTTTGATGATGATGACATCATTGCCATGCTGGCCTTCCTGAATCTCTGCCACCCCACGAAGGACTACTTTTCCACGACCTGTTTCGTAAGCTTCCTTGATTCCTTCAACACCATAGATTATTCCGCCGGTAGGAAAATCAGGTGCTTTAATATGGGTGATCAGCTCGGTGAGTGTTATGTCCGGATTTTCGATGGTTGCTATGATGCCATCTACAACTTCTGAAAGATTGTGTGGCAACATATTTGTCGCCATACCAACAGCAATTCCGCTTGATCCATTAATTAGGAGATTTGGAATTTTTGCGGGCAATACAGAAGGTTCTTCAAGCGAATCATCGAAATTAAACCTGAAGTCAACTGTATCCTTTTCTATGTCATCAAGCAACTCATCTGCTATTCGCATCAGCTTTGCTTCGGTGTATCGCATCGCAGCCGGACTATCGCCATCCATGCTGCCAAAATTCCCCTGGGGATTGACCAACGGATATCGTAAGGACCAATCCTGGGCCATACGTACCATAGAGTCATATACGGCGGTATCTCCGTGAGGGTGATATTTTCCAAGCACCTCTCCTACTATTCTGGCTGATTTCTTAAATGTCTTGTTATACCCAAGTCCAAGTTCATGCATTCCATAGAGTACACGACGGTGTACCGGCTTCAAACCATCACGTACATCAGGAAGCGCTCTTGAGATGATCACAGACATCGAATAGTCGATGTAAGCGGTCTTCAACTCATTTTCGATATTTATTGGTATAACTCTCGGATTATCAGCCATATATAATTATAAAAACCATTCAAATTGAACGCCACAAAGGTACAAAATTTAACTCATTTTCTGAAGGCATTTCCCATTTAGATTTCGTGAATTTCCAATTAAAAAGCTGACTAAATTTTACCTTTAGATTTAATTATATTTTAATAATTAAACATCTGATAATCAATTATTTATATTTTGGATAAATGAAAAGCCAGCATTTAGCACCTGCCTTAATAAACTGGAGATCACATATTGGCTACTTTTGCGTCTGTTTGGAAGAAATAAAACCATATAAAACAGACGGTTGGGATAAAAAAGAAGAGGTTGAACTGATGTTTGACAACATATCAGGAAATTATGATCTTCTCAATAAAATCCTTTCTCTTGGAGTCGACCGTAATTGGAGAAAAAAAGCACTTTCCTCTCTCCTTCCCT
>JBDSPM010000221.1:0-2806 GCA_039930325.1 Saprospiraceae bacterium | reverse complement strand
TATAGGACGATCCTTTATTACAAAGCCCAGGCTCTGCCCACCTGCTCGTAAGGCATGCAAGGATCATAGCGGCCTGGAATAGGATCAAATGCAAAAAAGTCTTTAGCGACAATCTCTGAACTAAAATATCCGCCAAGGATTTGCTCTTTCAAAGACAAATAGAATGGCTTTTCTTCGGACTTCATTTCAGGGTGAGCTTTCAAGGCATCATAGGATGCTTTATCAATAGCATTAACCCATTCAAGTCTTTTCTCTGGAGACACTTTAGCGAAATCCTTACCCAGGTCTTTTTTCGACTGGGCTATCAGGGCATCTACATCTTTTTTGAATTTCTCATTTTCCTCTGCTGAATATCGAAGTGGCCTTACCGTGTCAAGAAATCGATCCACCATGGCATCTTTTGCTCCCGGTGTTTTTGTTTTTGGAAGGATGGTTTCGCCCAGCTCGCTGATAAATTTTACTTCGTCAGCTGAGAAATATTTCGGGCTCCATGTCGCTGAGGTATCCACACTGCATCCTTCTATCAGCGCAGATATAGTGGATGCACTCAATGTAGCTCCCATGAAGAAGGCTGTATATTTGATCACTTCTCTTCTTTCCATCTTTTAAAGATTTTGTTTGTTAAGTTCTTTCACTGCATGGTCAGCCGCTCTTGCTGTCAGTGCCATATAGGTGAGCGATGGATTTACGCAGGATGCCGATGTCATACACGCTCCATCTGTAACAAATACATTTTTACATGCATGCACCTGGTTCCATTCATTCAAAACAGATGTCTTTGAATCTCTTCCCATTCTCGCTGTGCCCATTTCATGAATACCCAACCCAGGATTTCCACCTGTAGAATACGTAGAAACATTTTTATATCCTGCTGCTTCCAGCATTTCTGCAGCTGAGCTCACCATGTCTTTCCGCATTGCTAGTTCATTCTCTTTCCATTCGCAATCAATGCTCAAAGTTGGCAGACCGAAAGGATCTATTTTACCTGTATTCAGCGATATTTTGTTTTCATGATAAGGAAGACATTCTCCAAAAGCAAGCATTCCGATAGACCACCCACCGGGATTCTGCCATTTATCTTTCCATTCACCACCGGCGCCTGCCTCAGCTACAGCTTTCCACCAACCTGTCCTGCTGGCACTGCCCTGGTAACCATATCCCCGGATGAAATCTTTTTGTTTCGAAGCAGCATCAAGATTTCTGAATCGGGGCATATAATATCCTGCGGGCTTTCTTCCCTTATAATATTTATCAGTGAATCCGTCAACAGTAGCATCACCCCCTACTCTGAAATGATGATCCATCAGGTTATGCCCCAGCTCGCCGCTGTCATTTCCAAATCCATTCGGGAAACGATCAGAAGGACTGTTCAGCATGATCAACGTGCTATTGATCGTACCGGCATTCAGAAAAATAATTTTAGAAAAATATTCCTTGGTTTCTTTTGTATTGGCATCAATGATCCGCACACCTTTTGCTTTTCCGGATTCTTTATCATAGATGATCGAATGTGCTACGCTAAATGGCCTCAACGTTAGATTGCCGGTGGCATAGGCAGCCGGCAAAGTGGATGCGTTGCTGCTAAAATAAGCCCCGTATGGACATCCCCGGCTACACCTGTTCCTGTATTGACAAGTACCACGTGAACTTCCTGCAAGAGGTGCCGTAAGATGCGCCACTCGAGCGGGTGTCACCACTCTTCCTTTCATATTTTGCGAAAGTTTCTCCCTGAAATCAGACTCAACACAATTGAGTGGCATCTCAGGTAAAAATTCTCCATCCGGGAGTTGGGACAACCCTTCATTCTTTCCACTGATACCTGCAAACGATTCAACATAATCATACCATGGAGAAATGTCTTTATAGCGGATTGGCCAATCAACAGCGATGCCATCTTTTGCATTGGCCTCATAATCCAGATCGCTCCATCGATATGAATGACGTCCCCACATTATTGATTTACCTCCTACATGATATCCGCGCATCCAGTCGAATGGCTTGACTTCAGTGTAAGGCTGCATGGCATCTTCGATAAACCAGGGAAGAATAGCTGCATGCATCACATAGCTAGTCCGGGATTGTACGGGATATTTTTTCTTTTCTTCCTGAGTGATCTGGCCCCAGTTTGGAAATTCCCAGTTTTCCATAGTTGCGGTTGGATAATCTCCATGCTTTACGTCACGCCCGCGTTCAAGCACAAGGGTCTTCAGGCCTTTTTCACAAAGCTCTTTTGCAGCCCAACCTCCGCTGATGCCACTACCCACGACGATCGCATCATAGGTCACTTCATCTACACCTTCATTGTTAAAATACATTTGAGTAAATTAGAATTAGAAGTGTCAATTTAATGAATGGAATCAAAATAAAACTATTTTTCAGACCGAACAAATCCGCACAACCTTCTTTAAGTGATTTGGCGTGATCCCTTTATTGATTTGGTTATTAAGCATTTCCAAAGTGATTTGGATTACAGATTTTGCTTATTTAATTCCTTGACTGCATGATCTGCTGCCCTTGCAGTCAAGGCCATATAGGTCAACGATGGATTTACACTTGAAGTAGACACCATACATGCGCCATCCGTCACAAATACATTTTTACATGCATGTACCTGGTTCCATTCATTCAACACTGAAGTCTTCGGATCTCTACCCATACGGGCAGTACCCATTTCATGAATACCGTTACCTGGGTTACTGCCAGTGGAATAGGTAGTAATGTTTTTATAACCGGCAGCTTCAAGCATTTCCCCTGCAGAAAGCGCCATGTCTTTACGCATGGCCAACTCATTCTCCTTCCATTCACA
>JBDSPM010000220.1:0-12120 GCA_039930325.1 Saprospiraceae bacterium | reverse complement strand
ATGCTGGATCATTAAGCTTACAATTCTGATCGATGCCCTTACTGATTCCTGTTCCGCCTGGTGGGTCAAAATTATAGGGCCCTCTTTCATCAGGAATGTATGTGATATCAAATGTCCTGAAATCATTCAATCCAAATCGTGGTGTTCTGTTCCTGAATATTTCCTGTTGATTGATAGCTCTTGTATATGGATTGTCGTTTGAACCTGCGCTGGCATTCCTTACACCCTGATCGATCCTGTACCAATTCAAATGCGCACGGTTCATGCCATATTTTAAATCATTGATCAATTCCGATTCAGGAAATTGGCCACCAATTCCATTGTCAACGAGTGCATTTTGTGGTGTAGACGCGAGGATCCACGCCGTAGTCGGTGTGCGTAAATCAAAATTACTGGTCGTGCCTTCGAAATCATCCAGGTATACTACACCCTCATTGTCCCCTTTACTTTTATCTATAGCACGTGAGTGGCTTGGTTTCAATGCGGCTACCTCAGCGGCGAATGTTACATTGGATGGTGCATTCGTATTGATCAATGGAATTTTATCTACAAGCTTGGTCAGCCAGGGGACTTCATTGCTGTAATTCAAATCAAGGCCATAAATTGTATTATTGATCGGGTCGTCTCCGATATTTACTTTTTGAGTATACGGCCTTTCAAATAAGTGCATGTAGGTGGCACCGAAGCTTACATGCTTATTGAGCTCATAATCTGCACGAAGACCAAGCATCGTTTTTTTATTGAAGCTGAAAAGTGCATTGTCTTCAAATGAGACATTGATAGGCGTGCCAGGTTGAAGAAATGCCTGATTAAGAATTTTGATACGGCCGATATTGTAATCGATCGTGTAGTCTTCATTTTCCTTAAGTACTTGTCCACCTGCAGTCACTCTGACAGATCCGGGCGGAATATTAAATGCACCTAGTGAAATGTCCGAGGATGTGCTTGTCTTTGCTTTTCCTTTCAGAGTAAACCTGTTGAGCTCAGGATACTCCCGCGCTTTTACGACCGTGCTGTCATACAGCTGCTGATACACGAACTTATCAGCATTGCCACCGTGCTCTTCGATCTTTTTTCTTAATGTCGAACCAAATGGTTCCAACACAGGAAACATAACAATACCAAGTGTTGGTGTGATGGTGACTCCTTCCACAAAATCAAATCGTCCATCCGGCTGCGGGTCTCCTGTAACGTTGAGATTGTCAAGATTAAAAATATTCAACAATGGAACATTTTGCAAATTCGCATCATCCGGAAGGAAGCGCTTAAATCCCTTGCCCGGATCTTCATAGAAAACATCAAGTTCGAACTCATCTTTGTTGAGATCACCGCCACCGATCCGATAAACGTTTTTCATCATCAGGTCCCACAAGGGAAGATCTACCCGTTGATTAGTTCCTTTGAGCAGTTTGACAAAAAGAACTTTTTGTGTGCCCATCGTATCTGTGTTGGAAACATCCTGCGAGAGCTCTCCTACCTGGTACACATTTCCGTTGTAGGTATATTCATATGCCACGCCAATGACTTCATCCTGATCCATCCGGATATTGAGCGAGATAAAACCAAGTTCAGAATTGTACCTGTACTCAGATGAATTTAGCTTGCGTGCCTGTATTTTTTCATAATCCCGTGGAGACTGGAACCCAATAGCCTGGAGAGATTTAACTGCATTGTCAAGATCCCTGTTTTCAGGATTGGCGCGTAATGTTCCGAGAATTTTATTGGTACTGTTATCCGGCAGGATGTCAGTCATACAGATATCCTGTATACGGGGTGTAATAGGATTCCTCCACCGGTTCGTATCTCCGTTCGTCATGCGGCGCCATTCGCCGAGATCTGCAATGGCCACAACATCTCTGACATCCGTGGTCTGGTTACGGTCATTCGTGACCCACACATCAATCCTTGTGATATGAAACAAGCTGTTGATCTGTGGCAAATTCATTACCGCTTTTTCGAAGGTGTTCCGATTGTAATGCGAAAGAAAGAAATGCCGGTTCTCATCATATTGATCCGCATAGATTTCAAATTCCTGCAATACACTTCCTCCCTGGATATTGATATCATTTTGCTTTGAATTCTGCTGTGAAGCAATGGCTGTAAGACGAAGGTGTCCAAACTGCAATTCGGTTTTCAATCCAAAGAGTGCCTGGCTTCCTTTAATCAAAGTTGATTTCAAGGGTAAACTGACATCACCTGCTTCGATCGACTTCAGGATTTCATCTTCGCTGAAGAGATCCGAATTGTAATCCAGCTTAAGCCGGTTTTGAAAATCGAAGGTGCGTGATGTATTATAGTTGAATGCGGTCTTTAATTTTTCACCTATCTGTCCGTTGACATCGACCTGGATATCCATATCGAAGTTGAATGCGGGGCCACGGCGTTGCTGGCGGATAGGAAGGATAGGATTGTCCTGCCTGTAATAATCAAATCCGAATGTCAGGTCTACATTTCCTTGTGGACGGATATCAACTTTGGTGCCCCCGAAAAGGCGATCGATGATATCATCGGAGATATCCACTTTGGACACCGGGTCCAGATGACCATTTTTACTGCGATCTCCTGAAGCAGCGCCAGCGAGTTGTTTGAAATACTTACCTTCTTCTTTGTGTGAATTCCAGTCCAGATATTCCTGGTACGTCATGACTGTAGGTGGTCGGTAATTTTCATTGCCGATCTTTTCGGTCAGGATATAGGTGTTGGTGACGGGATCGTATTCGACATCCTGGACTACTTCTTCCGGGTCGAGAAGGTCAAAGGGATTATTGTTTGGATCTTCCACCCAATTGCCATACCTGTCCTTGAGGGGGATGGAATCGGTAGCGGTAGGTCGTGGCGTCCATTCGTAAGGGTCGGGGAGGTTGTACGAGGCATGAGCCTTTACTACAATGAAGAGGAAAGATACTAAGGCCAGGGATGCACCCAAAAAAAACGACGCGTGTCTATTCATGTACTTGTTACTCTATACGCAATCGAGGGCTTGTTTGATCCCCCTTACAACCCCGTCTATGGGGCATACTTTTACGACAATCAGGTTGTATAACGATACAAACAGGTTTGAATTATGTATTATTAAGCAGATAACAGGCGTAATGCCATTCTGACTAAAGTTTCCGTAGGAAGGTCTGGTCCCTGCTCTTTACTGATCTGATTGAGGGCTTTTTCTGCATGGCTTTTGACAAATCCAAGCGTGATCAAAGCGGATAATGCTTCTGCCAGGGATTGATTTTTTGAGCTTCCGGATTTGATGATCAATTGGTCGCCTGCGGTTTTGAGCATTTTATCTTTTAATTCGATAATGACTCGCTTGGCAGTCTTAGGGCCTACGCCCTTCACCTGTCTGAAGGCCACTTCATTTTCAGTCAAAATGGCATTGCGGCATTCTTCGGGGGTCATTCCAGAGAGAATCAGTCTGGCTGTGTTTGGACCTATACCTGATATACTGACCAGGTGGAGGAAAATTTCTCTTTCTGCCGGCTCTATAAATCCCCACAATTGCTGGACGTCTTCCCTGACCTGTAGCCAGGTATATATTTTATGATCAGAACCTTCTTTGATCTGGTCATAGCTTTGGAGAGTGATGTGCAGGAAATAGCCTATTCCACCGGTCTCGATCACTACATGTGTGGGATGTCTGCTGACTACTTTGCCCTGAATATATTCGTACATATTACAAAAGTTGCAAATGTAAGGAAAAAAGGCTGTTGCCGTCGCAAATAGCTATGGCAACCAAGGAAGGAGAAGGCTGAGGCTAGATAAAGCTGTTGCCGTCGCAAATAGCTATGGCAACCAAGGGAAATAGAAACTGCAAATTCTCCTATATAACAATGTCCTATCTTTACAGGACTTATATTATAAAAGATAAGAAATGAGTGAAGTTATTTTTATGGTTAAAGAGGCTGATGAAGGTGGATATACAGCATCAGCTCTGGGCTATTCAATTTTTACGGAAGCACAGTCGTGGGATGAACTTAGGGATCAGGTAAAAGAAGCCGTTTTATGTCATTTTGATGATAATATATCAAGAATCATCCGGTTGCATTACTCCATGTCATAATGCATTCGGTTCGTTTCGACTTCGCTCAACGACCGATCAAATTTTACTAAATTATGTTTCGGCTTCGCTCAACATGCAAGGATCTTAAGATTGAGCGAAGTCGAAATCTTTTTGAAGAATATCTTGGCGGTCGTTGAGCGGAGCAGTTACTGAGCTGTAGCAATAGGAAGAAATTAAGCAGGTCGAAGTATCGAAACGATACGCCGATTAATTGACATTTGTTAGACAGTATTGATTGTTATAAAAAATGAATATACTCATCATCGGCAGCGGCGGCAGGGAACATGCCTTGGCAGACAAAATTGCTTCAAGCCCTCAGTGCAGTCAACTTTTTATAACCCCGGGAAATGCCGGTACAGCAAATCTTGGAAAAAATATTCCACTTGATGTAAATGATTTTGGTGCCATTAAAGAATTAGTGGTATTAGAAAATATTCAATTGGTCATGGTGGGCCCCGAGGCACCACTTGTGGCCGGGATAGTTGATTTCTTTGCGGATGATGAAGCATTGAAATCCATTCCGATCATAGGGCCTTCCGCATCCGGCGCTATGCTTGAGGGAAGTAAGGCATTTGCAAAAGAATTTATGAATCGTCATCATATTCCGACAGCCTATTATCAGGCTTTTGGAAAAAATGATTTGGAACAAGCATTTGATTACCTGGAATCCCATCCTATTCCTATTGTTTTGAAAGCAGATGGACTCGCTGCAGGCAAAGGTGTGATTATCTGCCAAAGCTCCAGTGAGGCGAAGCATGAAATGAAGGCCATGCTCTCCGGAAAATTTGGTGAGGCCAGCAAGACAGTTGTTGTTGAGCAATATCTGACCGGAATTGAGTTTTCTGTTTTTGTTTTGACAGATAGTAAAAACTATGTAATCCTTCCAGAGGCAAAAGATTACAAGCGCATCGGCGAAGGAGATACGGGTCCTAATACCGGCGGTATGGGGGCGATATCACCAGTTCCATTTGTTGATGATGCAATATGGAAAAAAGTAAAAGATCAGATCATCGATCCGACCGTGAAGGGCCTACATGCGGAAAAAATAAAATACACGGGTTTCATATTTTTTGGATTAATCAAAGTTGATGGTGATCCTTATGTGATTGAATACAATTGCCGCCTGGGTGATCCGGAGACTGAGGTAATCCTGCCACGTATCAATACTGATTTTGTGGAATTGCTTTTGGCTGCATGGAATAATACTCTCGATGGAATCACACTAGATATTGATTCAAGGTCTTGTGCTACGATCATGCTGGTATCAGGAGGATATCCGGATGAATATGAAAAAGGTAAGATCATCAAGGGGCTTGACAAGGTTGATGGGAGCCGCATATATCATTCAGGTACTTCTATTTTTAATGGGTCTGCTATTACAGCGGGAGGACGGGTGATCGCAGTCACCAGCCTGGCAAAGACCATGCAAAGGGCTATTGATAAATCTTTGGTCAATGCCGATAAAATTCAGTTTGAAGGAAAATATTTTCGTAGAGATATCGGATTTGATCTGTGAGAGCGTAAGAGCGTCAGAGCGTGAGAGCGTGAGAGCGTAAGAGCGTGAGAGCGTAAGATGTGAGATGTGGGATGTGGGATTTGAGATTTGAGACACAAGCGGTGAGATTATTATTTCGCTTTGCGAAATAATTTGTTGTTTCGTTTTGACTCAACCTGTTAGAAAGAGGTGAAAAGTGCAGGGATTCGTTTCGGCTATCGCTCAACGACCCCCTTAGATTTTTACCAGATGATTTCGGCTACGCTCAATCATTGAGGAGGATTTCGAAATAGCGGATATTGAATCTTTCAATAAAAAGGATAAGTCTTCCTCAAATGTTGAGCGGAAGCCGAAACATTCATTGAATATCCTGGGTGGTCGTTGAGCGGTAGTCGAAACGAACGGCCCTGATGAAGTCAATTTACTCCATCTATTCCGAAATCATCATTGAAGTATTTAGAGGACGATTCGTTCCCCAAATCCATCCGACAGAAGGTGTATTAACAGCATTTATGGAACTCAAAGACATTAATCATGGCTGATTTTCGTTATTTTGTTCTTATGAAGTTACTTTACTGTTCTTCATAGATTCAAGATTAGCTCAAAATGTATCCTATGGAAAAGAAAATGTACATTTTTACTTCAATGCTGGCCGGCTTTTTTTGTCTTCTCATCTTCAGCTCATTTTACAACGAGGATCACAAGAAGGAAGAATTGATGCTCCCGGACACCGGCGCTGGAATTCAGCACATCATTGCGTTTAATCTTAACAAGCGGTTTGCCTTTGCTGATGAAGAAATCCCTTCTGACAATTTCGATGCTGTCGAACGCCTCGACCGTGAGCTGCTCATCAACACCTATACGCATGCAACCACATTGCTCAATATTAAAACAGCTAACAGATATTTCCCTGTGATAGAAGCTATTCTGAAGCAGCATGGGATTCCTGAAGATTTCAAATATCTCTCTGTTGCGGAAAGTAATCTTCGCATGGCCACTTCACCTTCTGGTGCAAAAGGCCTCTGGCAGTTTATGGAATCGGCAGGAACGGCTTATGGTCTTGAAATTTCACCTGACGTGGATGAGCGATATAATGTTGAGAAATCCACCGAAGCTGCATGTAAGTTTATTCTTTACCTGAAAAGAAAATTCGGCACATGGACGATGGCCGCAGCCGCATACAATATGGGTGAGGGAGCCATAAGTAAACGGATGGAAGATCAAAAAGCAAATAACTATTATGACCTCAATCTTAACGAAGAAACCTCCCGCTATGTATTCAGAATCATCGCCATCAAAGAGATCATGCAGGATCCAACGAAATATGGATTCTTTGTTGAAGATGAACAGCTCTATGCGCCCTTTCAAAAATTCAGCACCCTCATCATTACTGAATCTATTCCAAACCTGGCAAGCCTTGCACAACAGTATGGCACAAGCTACCGGATGCTCAAAGTGTTTAATCCCTGGCTGATCAGCTCTTCACTGAGTAATAAGAGCGGGAAGAAATATGAGATACGCGTTCCCATGAAGTAACACTTCGACTCATCTCGAACAAGTTCGATTGATGCGGCTCAGTGTAAGGATAAGTGACAAGCGCAGCGAAGTCCTGCCAATGACGAAGTCCTGACGCGGGACAGAAGTGACATGCACAGCGCATCTAAAAAATCTGATAATGTGGAAATGTGATGTGAAAACTTAGGATTGTGTTGAAATGGAAGAGTCTCAATTGCCACAGCTTTCAAGCCGTGGATTAATTGCACAGAATTATTTGGCTTCAGCCACAATCTTAAATTTATGTATACGGTGCCATCAATTCAGGAAATGCAGCTACTGCAGCGCCGATGATCCCTGCATCATTGAATGAAGATGCACAAGTAACCGGAGTACGCAGATGTTGAAAGTGATGGGCAAATTCTTCAAATCTGAAACTGATTCCTCCACCAAGAACAAAAAGTTGCGGGGAGAAAAGCAATATTAAATAATCAAGGAATTCAGCTAATTCATCGGCCCATTCATCATATTCAAGACTGCGTTCCTTTCTTGCCCGATTGCTGACCCAGTCTTCTGCGATTTTACCCTTGTAATTGATATGGCCAAACTCCGTATTCGGAACAAGTATGCCATCATAAAAAAGTGCTGAACCAATACCTGTTCCCAGTGTCAAAAGGATGACGGTGCCTTTTACATTTTTTATTTTTCCAAACATCCGCTCAGCCATGCCGGCTGCATCCGCATCATTGATCACAGAATATTTGTGGCCCGTATACTTGTGCAACAGTTCTTCAACATTCACTCCCATCCATGATTTGTCAATATTAGCGGCTGACAATGCGGTGCCATTCTGAATAATAGCAGGAAAGCCGCACCCGATTTTCTGACCATTAAAATCCATTTCTTTCAGCAGATCGTGGATACACGCAGCTACGGCATCCGGGGTGGATGGTTTCGGCGTATCTACTTTCAATCTTTCACCAAGCATCTCACCGGAATCAAGATCCACCAGTCCGGCTTTAATGCCAGAGCCACCAATATCAATTCCGAGGCCATACGTTTTCAAATCAGATTACTTGACAGCTTTAATATACATTTTGACATCCTTCAGCGGCCTGTCACGCGAATCCTTCTGCACCAAAGCAATCTTATCGATCACATCAAGCCCTGATATCACTCTGCCAAAAACCGTATAATCCCGATCCAAAGCGGGTGTACCACCCATTTCGGCATATTCTTTTTTCTGCTCCGGCGTATACGTGATTCCCTTTCGCGTTTCAAACATTTCAATCACATTGTCTTCAACGGGCCTTCCCTGAACAATATAGAACTGTGATCCAGATGACATTTTTTGAGGATTGATATTGTCTCCTGTTCTGGCAGCTGCCATGGCGCCTTTGACATGAATCAGGCTGTCCACAAACTCAGCAGGCACCTGGTAGCCCGGGCCTCCTGAACCCAGCGGTGTCCCCGCAGCAGCATGTTTCGAATCCGGATCACCTCCCTGTATCATAAATCCATCGATCACGCGATGAAATAATAATCCATCGTAGAATCCCTGTTCGATCAGTTTGAGGAAATTGTCACGGTGCTTTGGAGTAGCATCATATAATTCTGCCACCATCACTCCGTAGTCAGTAGTAATTTCAATAAGGCATTTTGCGGGAGGATTAATCACAAGTGGTTGGGTCATGGTATTGGTTTTCTTTCCTTTAGCAGCAGTCAGCTTAACATCATATTTTCCGGAATGGGTATAGTGGTGATTGGGGACAGAATCTTTGGACTGTGTGCCATCACCGAAATCCCATAGATATGTGTCAGCTTTCTGCGAGTGATTTTGAAATTGAATTGTGGCAGGAGCATCTGCATGACCGGGATTCATAGCAAACTTTGCTGAAGGCATCACGCAGGATGCAAAGGTCATACACATCAAACTGCCACCAAGTATTTTATTGTTGCACATCATTAGTCAATCATTTTTATTTTCATCCTGAGATCTTTGTAAGGCCGGTCATGATCATCCTTGGGCTGCTGGCTTATCTTATCCACCACCTCCATCCCGGATACTACTTCGCCAAATACTGTATAATCCATATCAAGGCCTGGATAACCGCCCAGATTCATATAAATATGGCGTTGAACCTCATTATATTTTATCTTTTTTTGCTCCTCATAATATTTCAGCTCGGCTTCATTTTGTTTTGTTCCGGTGACAATGTAAAACTGGCTTCCCGAAGATCTTTTCTCATTGCTTGGAAGTCTTGCCGCAGCCAGAGCACCTCTGAGATGGGGTGCTCCTATTTCGGCAGGTACTTCATAGCCGGGGCCACCTAATCCAAGAAGCTCTCCTTCGGGGGCCCTTTTAGAAGTTGGATCTCCGCCCTGGATCATAAACTGGTTAATGACACGATGAAAGAGAAGTGAATCGTAAAAACCGGATTTGACAAGTTTTATAAAATTATCGCGATGTTGTGGGGTGCTGTTATAAAGCACAATGGTGATGTCACCATAGTCGGTGCTGATCAGTGCATGATGTTCTTTTTCCTTACACCCTTGGAAAGGAATCACCAGGGCCAATAAAATAAGGATAAATAAGAAATGTTTCACTCTCTCCATATTCAGGTTTTTTCTTGATTGGACAGCAAAGGTGCAAAATACTCTATTACTTTTCGACGCAACAAAGCTTCCTGTGCTCCAAGGCCTTTGATATCAACGGGCATAAGCTGTCTCCAATGCGGCCATCCATCTGCATCGATAGCTTCAAATTCGTAATACCCGTCTTCTGAAAGGAGATGGCAAACCGCAATGTGCATCAGGTCCTGTTTCTCCTCCTTGTTAAATTTATCCTGGCGTTTTCCGAGCTCCTGTATGCCAATGAGATACAGCATTGCATTAAGGTCAGGCAGCTCGCTACGATTGAACCTGTCCTTGACCCAGTGCCTCACCCTCAGCCATTCAAAATCCAGCTGCCAATCTTCCATAGGGCGGCAAAGATAACTAGCTCAGTGCTCTTCAGGAAAGATGAATCAGTGTGGAATTACACTATTGGCTAAAGCCCAAATATCTTTCTGCAACTAATCCCCGGGATAAATCCCGGGGCAATTCATGATTTTCATTCTAATCATACTCCCAAGAAAACTTCAGGGCAGATCTCTAATTGTCTTTTCTGCCATTTATCCCCGGGATAAATCCCGGGGCAATTAATGATTTTCATATTTATCAACCACAAAAGAAAACACCAAGTATGATATCCAATTGCCCCATTTATAAATCCCGGGGCAATTAAGATATTTTCCAAAACTGAACTATTAGAAAAGAGATTTTATTAAGTGTGACTACTTCTCAATCTGCTCTATGCTCCATGCTCTATGCCTTTTTCTTCCTTCCCCTCTTCCACAACCACCATATCACTGCAAGAATTAAAGCAAAGGGCCATAATGCAACGATGCTTATTGTAAATTGGACTAATCCATACCAACCCGCTGAGATCGATTCTTTTAATCGCTGAAAGAAATTAATTTTCAGATCACGCCTATACACAAAATCTTTTTGTTGGGTCAGCGTCACATCCAGTGTGCTGAGATCAGTTTGATTCGTCAGATATTTAAGCCGGCCTTGTGCACTTTCGATCTCTTCCTGAAGGACACGTATTTGCTCCTGCACTTTAAGAATGTCTTCAATAGAATGCGCAGATTTCAGCAACTGTCGATATTGTTCGAGATAGGCTTTTTTGTTCGTAAGCCTTGACTCAAGATCGATGTATTCTTCGGTGACATCGTTGGCATTGATGGACTTATTGATCACTGTTCCATCCAATGCTTCTAATGCAGCCACAAGTGCATTCAACTGATTGACTGGCACCCTGATCTGGAGATGATAATTGATCTGATAATCATTGTTATCCAGTTGTTCATTTCCAATGTATCCCTTGTAGGTAAGGATGATGGCTTCTATCTCATTTCTTGTCTTGAGCGCATCATGCACGGATAGATTGATAGTTCCGCTGCGGATGATTTTTGGATCTCTTACAGAGACTTCATCTGTTTGAGACGAGACGGCACTTTTATCATATCTCATTGATGCTTCCGGTGCGGCGACATCCATTCCCATATCCCGATTTACAATAGGAGAGCTTTTTTCGCAGGCTATAAATGTGAGTGCAAAAGCGATTATGATGAACATGGTTTTCATAAAAATTGGTTTTGATTAGAGATACAATTCAAATTGGATATCCGTGATATCTGTTTCAATGATGACGAGACCCTTCTAATTTCATATTTTTGTAGTGTAAATAACAAACTATTAAGATGAAATTTGGCGTAGTGGTATTTCCGGGCTCGAATTGTGATGATGATATGATGCATGTCCTCGGGACGGTGCTGGGTGCGCAGGTTCAAAAGCTTTGGCACAAGGATACTACCCTTGAAGGTTTTACTTCGGATGATTGCATTGTGCTGCCGGGTGGGTTTTCGTATGGAGATTATCTGAGAGCGGGGGCTATTGCAAGGTATTCACCTATCATGCAGTCTGTGATTAAGTTTGCCAATAATGGTGGAAAAGTGTGGGGCATCTGCAACGGTTTTCAAATATTGTGTGAGGCAGGTCTTTTGCCGGGTGCTTTAGTCAGAAATGAACATCAAAAATTTATTTCCAAAAATATTTATCTCCGTGTGGAGACTACGGATTCCGTGATAACAAATTTGTGCAAAGAAGGACAGATCCTAAAAATGCCGATTGCACATGCTGAAGGCAGGTATGTGTCAGATGCTGAAGGATTGGCCAGGCTCAGGAGCAGGGACCAGGTAATTTTCAGATACACGAACGAAGCGGGTGAATTGTTCAGTGAAAACGGTTCGACAGATGATATCGCAGGGATTTGTAATGAAGGCAGAAATGTCTTTGGCATGATGCCACATCCTGAGCGAGCCTCAGAAAAGATCCTTGGGAATACCGATGGATTGATTCTTTTCCAATCTATATACTCCCCTGTTTCTACTTTATTAACAGTTTAACAAGATAAATACATAATATCCAGTCCCCCTGTTCAGGGGGCAGGGGGTATAATTTAGCCCCC
>JBDSPM010000219.1:0-3068 GCA_039930325.1 Saprospiraceae bacterium | reverse complement strand
CGTTTTTGGAAAATTCAATTTCTAATGTATTGCTTACAATACTTGGATTTGTTCTTGTAACGATGATTTCATCCTTGTGTGTTTCAGAATCGAACACAAGGCTTGTGTCTACATGTGTCCATTGCATTGTTGTTTTTTGTACTTCATTATCCAAAGAAGTTTTTAAATTTTCTACCGGTTTAGATGTTTCCTGATGGGGTGTGGATTGCAACACAAATTTGAATGGAAAAGTAAATACTACGGGAGCTGCTTTTCCTTCATAGATTCCCGGTATCCATTTTTCGGGCATGTCATTCATGCTATTTATTACCCGGAGAGCTTCATTATTTAGACCCGGACTGATTCCCTTCACAATTTTAGCATTTGAAATGGAGCCATCTGGTTCAACAATAAATTGAACTATTACCAGTCCTTCGTTTCCTTTCTCCCGGTCTTCCTGAGGATATCTAATAGATTGATAAATGAAATTAAACATGTCTTCAGATGAACCAGGAAAATGAGGCATCTCGTCAACAAATGCATGGTCCGGAAGTTTTCCTGATGGATTATATACTTCAGAGCCTGCATACCAGTAAGAGGAGTTAGAACCTGGCAACGCTGCTCGATCATCCGTTTTAAAATCAACGTAATTCTTATATGATTTATCCTCTTCAATAGGATTCTCGTTTAAATTAAATGCTGTGATAACTGTTGTGGTCACTGTATCCTTCGCCTGATAATAGACACGGTCAGGATTCAATTCAGGTATTATATAAATAAACCTCGCATTAAGCTCGATTTCAAGATTAAAAAATCTATCAACATCACCCACCTTTAAATCTTTAGGTGGATATATGTATAAAGTACGTTCAAGATTCTTATTTACGGCCTTTGTCAATGCCTGTTCTAAGTATTCATTCTTAATTTCCTTGTGATTAAGAAAGTATCTTTTATCTGCTGTGATCACGAGAATACATGAGTCACGATTAGGTATCGTCGTGTCTGCTCGTTTAGTTTCTGCATGACCAACTGGAGTTTCTAGTACACAACTCAGATTAAGTTTCTGTATAATCTTCATTATTTCAGATAATTCTCCAACTGTAAAGGTCTTATCCACAATGTGTAAGTAAACATATGGATTCAAACCACTGTGAGAAGCTTCTTTTAATTTTTGCTCCAATTGTGAAATTGGGACCTGAACTGAATTGAGAAAATACTTTTTATCCTTCGTTACCGTGAGTATTATACTGTCCCAAGCAACATAAACCGGCAAACCATCTTTGTAAATATTATAAATAGGGTGTTCATCCACTGGTATGCCTGAAGTTTCTGTCGTTTTCTCCCTGAAAGAAAATATAACAAGCGATATTAGTAGAATGGGTATCAAACCCAGGTATTTAAATCTGGCAAAAAATCCGGAACGCTGTTGAGTCATCATCTTCAGACGGTTTTTTAATTGTGAATAAATTAATTGATTGGTGAGTCTGCTTTGGAGTCCATTTACTTTTTGAGCTACCAGGAATGAGGCATAGTTTTCCCACGGAGTGTCCTTCAGTACTGCAGCATCTGCAAGGAATTCATGGACTTCTCTAAGTTTTTTCCTGTATAAATAAATCATTGGACTCGGCCATAAAGCAATGCAGGCCAGCTCCATGAACAGTACATCCATCGTGTGGCCTCCGGTGATGTGCGCTTTTTCATGTGCTATGATTTCTGCCAATTCGATTTCCGTAAATTGATGATCTGCCGGCAAATACATGGTACTAAAAAAAGAGAAAGGACTCTCAACGTCTTTAGCAAGTATACATTGGTGGTGATCGATATCCAACTGTACCCCATACCTTTTCATTCTGAGAATGACAAAGATTTCCCGCATCATTCTGAGGAACAGCAATAGAATTCCTGATAGATATATAATCAACAAAATAGTTGTCCAGGGGATATGTTGTTTTTGAGAAGCAACCTTAATGTTCATCGTATCGAGATATGACCCTACATACATGATGGATGGAGCTGCTATTATATCCGCTTCTTGCAATTGCAAAATATAAATCCGGACCAGGGGCAGGATGATGCTGGCCAGTAAAGTGACTATCAGATAAACCCTGTTGGTTTGGAATAAAGTCTCCTTGCGTAATGCTCCGTAATAGAAGGCATAGAAAAATGCGAGACCTAAAGTGACCTGAAGTAAGTAAGCTAAAAGGTTCATGAGCTCTTCTTTTTTAATTGCTTGATCAATTCCTGCAATTCTTCTACGGAAGTTTCCTCTTGTTCGACAAGGAAGGAAACCAGCTGAGGTGTTGACCCATCAAAATAATCCCTGAGCAATGACAGCACACTTCGTTTTGAATAAGCGTCCTTCATGATCAGGGGGAAATATTCATAGGTACGTCCATAGGCCTTATGGCCTACGAAGCCTTTTCTTTCAAGGATCCTGACAATGGAAGAAATAGATGAATGCGGTGGCTTTGGCAATGGAAGTTCATCAATAATATTACTCACTGTACACCGTCCGAGCAGCCAGATGAACTGCATGATTTCTTCTTCCGCTTTGGTAAGACTTTTGATTCTGGACATATTTGAATGCGTTTATAAAAACAAATATAACGTATTTTTACGTTATGCAACTAAATTTTACAATTTAATTTTAGACTCTGTTCGCATCCAAGTCGGATACGTGGTTAAACTTTCCCGGAATATGCTGAAGTCAATGATTTATTATTTACAAAAATTTAATAATTTGTTAATATGATATTTATTTGTATTTTTAGAAGCGAGCAAACACCAACTAGTCTCAACTTTTCATTTTTTCTTACCCTCTCAAATGACCAACCGAGGTGCTTACATCATCTTCTATTCCAATCCATGTGCTTGGTTTAACCTGATTTACAAAGATGGACAAGCTCCATCAACCTATCATGCTAATTCAGCCTGTCAAAGTCAGGTAAATTCTTTTGCGATTTCTCAATTTCTTCCCAATCATATCATTTTCAAAAAGGGATCATCATTCCCTGGAAATGAAACTTATTTTCATTGACTAACCTATTAAAAACCAAGCAAATGGATAACCTTTACCCTCTCTCCTATAT
>JBDSPM010000218.1:0-2919 GCA_039930325.1 Saprospiraceae bacterium | reverse complement strand
TGACTTCAGCTTTATTCTTCCACCATCCCACTCGCGTATTCCAATGGAAATCGGATGAACGGATTACTTCGTAATCAGCACCTATCTCAAGACCTTTATTTTGTAGCTCGGCGGCATTCGTTACTCTTGTGATAAATCCTGTTGACCATGGAACATTAGCTTCCAGCAATAAATCTTCCACCGTCTTGATATAATATGTGATATCAAATACTAAGCGATTTTTGAGCGCGCCTATATCAACGCCAAATTCAAGCTCTTTTTGTCGTTCCGGTGCTACATTGACATTCCCTAAAAGCATATCGATTTCAATACCTGGCTTTCCATCGAGGATACCACTTGTAAAGGTTGTAAACTTAGAACCGAACTTAGCGAAATTCCCGGACTGTCCATAAGCAATTCTTAGCTTCACCTGATTGAGATTGTCGCTGGTCATGTTTATAAATTCATGAAGATTCAGTGCGAGTGAAGCTTTCGGATAATAGTAAAATTGATCCACATCCCCGTTATTGGAAGATTTATCTCCGCGTAAACCCACTGTTGCTATTATTTTATCCTTGAAGTTCAGCTCTTCCTGTCCGAAGAATCCTCTGTCATGCTGCAAAAGCCTGTTTTGATCCAGATCTCTGGTGCCTGATTGATCAAGGTTTGTTTGCGATCCTACAAGGTTCGAAGCAGTGCCCAGGATTGTATTCCTATTGAAATCCCCTTGTGACACACCAAACTGGGTTACAGAAGATATTCCATTGTTCCCATAATGTGAGAAAACCAAAAATGCAGATAGATTAGTGATCAGATTTTTAGTAGATCCCTGTAATGAAACCCCATTCAGTCCATTCCCATCACGCTCGAACTGGAGGCTATTTGGGAAAATCGCTGTAGTATTCAAATTGTAATAATCCGCACCCCCATTCAGGATCAGCTTAAGATCAGAATGTGTGTATGATAAGATTCTTGCGGTCAGCGAACCTCCACCTATAAATCGATTCACCTCTTCATTATTGGTAATTTTTGCTGCCGTTTCAAGAAAGTTAGAAGCAGCAAAATCATTTTTAGGAAAGTTTCCATTTGCATCCGGCAGGATCTGAGCAAAAGATGGTGTGGATGTCAGGGCGATACCCATCGTGGTCCCGGTGTTATCATTATTGAAAAAACCTCTGTCCGCGGAAGAGTGGATGTAATTGGTTGAAATGGATGCGCTGAGCCAATCATTAAATTTATGATTGAGATTGATGCGTCCGGATTCTTTTTCAATACCGGTATTTCTTACAATACCTTCTTCATTTTTATAGGTGCCCCCGACATAGAATTGCGTTTGGTCATTTCCTCCGCTGACGGTGAGCCTTGAATTATACAGCATTCCATTATTCCCAAACAGCTCATCTTCATAATCGTGAATCTGGCCATTTGCTACAGACTGTCTGTATAGATCGATTTTTGGTGCAAAATTGGAAGCCAGTACTCTTTCTTCTGTCCATTCACGTACTCCCTGCGGGTGAAGAATGGTTGCTACTCCTATTGATTGTGATAGTCTTACGGTAGTCTTACCTGAGTAACCTCTTTTAGTAGTGATGATCACAACACCTCCTGAAGCTCGCGACCCATAAATGGCGGCTGCTGATGCTCCCTTGAGTATTTCAATCTTTTCAATATCATTTGGATCAATATCTGCCAGTCGATTGGAAGGATTGTCCTGATTTTGAGTGGCGCCGCCTGATGCGGCCTTCGATACTGCATTCAGACCCGCTGCTATGGACGAATTATCGAGATAGATCCCGTCGATAATATACAAGGGCTGTGAGGATCCATTGATGGAAGTGGTTCCCCTGAGCTTGAACGACATGCCTCCACCGGGTGCACCTGAATTGGAGCTGATGTTGACCCCGGTAAATTTACCATACAATGCGGCTTGCGTATTCGTAGGAACGGTAATACCTGAGATTTCTGAAGCAGGCACCGAAGCAACCGAATTAGCCAGATTAGCTCGTTTCACGCTTGTAGCCAACCCTGTGACGATTACCTCATCCATTCGTGTGATATCCTCGCTTAAGGAGACGTTTACTTGATTTTCACCGGCATTCACGCTATAGGTTGCGCTCGAATAACCCAGATATGAAAATTCAAGAATTGCTGATGAGGTTGGCACCTCGATTTCGTATTTACCATCAAAGTCTGAAATGGTCCCAAGTGTGGTACCTCTGATCGATACGCTGACCCCGACCAAAGGATTTCCCTGTCCGTCTGTGATGGTTCCTGATGCCGTAAACTGAGCGTGAACCCAGCCACCGCATGTAATAAGGACGAATAAAAGCCAAAGTCTAGTTTTTTTCATAGAGAGAAGGTTTTTGTATGAAATGATTAGATTATACTTGTTAGTACCAGCGAAGCTTTCAGGCTATACCTGGTTTTTCTACCTATCGCATTGTTGCGCATCGCTATCTTAAATCTACCTAATTTTACGTTTCGCAATTGATGCCAAACCACAATGAAAGATTATAGTCACGTTTTCAATGCTCATCCTCAATATATTGATGCCCTTTATAAATCCTTTCAGAAAGATCCGGGAAGTGTAGATCCGGGGTGGCGTACCTTTTTTGAGGGCTTTGAATTCAGTCAAAATGAAAACGGATATTCTGATTTAGCCGCTGCCAATGGACAAATATCTCTCAGTGACCCAATTAAGGAATTTGGGGTAATGTCCATCATCAATGGTTTCCGTAACAGGGGCCACCTGCTATCTACTACCAATCCGATACGCCAGCGAAAAGATCGTCATCCGCACCTGGATCTTGGTGATTACAACCTTTCTGAAGCCGACCTGGAAAAGGTATTTAAGGCGGGCATCGAAATAGGTATGAATGAAGCAAAGCTTGAAGATATACTGCGCCGGTTAAAAATAATTTTCTGTGGAAATATTGGTTT
>JBDSPM010000217.1:0-11814 GCA_039930325.1 Saprospiraceae bacterium | reverse complement strand
GGTGATACCTTCAGTAGGTGTGCTTTACTACAGACTCGACGCTAACGAGTATACAGCAACTAAGAAGATGATCATCATCGAATAAGAAGCTGAAATAGCGACGGGTTTATAGAGATATAAATCAGTTTTTGGGATGGCCTCTATCATTAGACATGATAGGGGCCATTTTCTTTTTTTAAATTATCTATAGAACCATGGGTAGGCTGAAAGAGAAGTTTAACTCTGCATGAAACGGCGGTGAAGTAGAAATTTGGATCATTTATCTTTTTATCTTTGTGTATGAGGAATATAGTTTTAATTCTTATAGTTATTTGTTTGAATAGTTGTAAAAATTCATCTGGAATACAATCAAATCTATTTGGAGTTGGAGATCTTCATCAGCTGAATAGAAAACTTCTTGAGATAGCAATGGAAGATGGTTTTTCTCCACCAATTGCATCCAGGGTATATGTTTACCCGCACATCGCATATTATATTACTATCCAAAAGTTTTATCCTGACAGCCTTCCCTCAATTACAGGACAACTTAATGGAATGACACCATTGGATTCAATAAAAACTCAGGGTGCTCAGGCAGAACTTACAGCCATTTTAGCATTTTGCAAGATTGCAAAAAAGGTAATTTTTTCTGAACACTATATGGCTGAAATGGAGGAGAGTTTTATAAACAAAGCCAAAGAGGGAGGCTTAAATTCATCCGTTATTGAAGCATCTAAGCAATGTTCGGATGAGATCAGAAACCACCTCATTGCGTGGATCAGTAAAGACAACTATGTGGAGACGCGCACGATGGATCGCTGGACGAGCACAAAACAACAGGGAAAATGGATTGAAACTCCGGACGATTATATCGCCGGGCTTGAACCGAATTGGTCAAAACTAAGACCTTTGCTTCTCGACAGTGTGAGTATCTATAAATCCACCCCTCTTCCCTCATACAATCCTGAAAAGAATTCTGAATTCTATAAAATGGTAAATGAAGTGTACCTACATTCAAAAGAGCTCGATGATAAGAAAAAGGCAATTGCAATGTTTTGGGATGACAACCCCAATTCTTCAGAATATCATGGTCACCTTGTTGTCATAACGCACAAAATCTCGCCACCTGGACATTGGTTGAATATTATCAGTCAGATCAGCAGGAAGGACAACAGCAGTTTGTTCAGAACTACCAAGGCATATACATATTCTGCTATTGCCATGTATGATGCCATTATTTCATGTTGGTATGAGAAGTATAAGACAAACCTGGTGCGTCCGATCACCTATATTCAGGAGAATATCGACATCAATTGGAAACCATTGATTCAAACGCCTCCTTTTCCGGAGTACCCAAGCGGTCATAGCGCGACATCGGCTGCTGCTGCAACCGTGCTCACCAATATCTATGGTGATAACTACAACTTTTCAGATTCAACAGAAGTTCTATTCGAACAACCTGTGCGAAGTTTCACGTCATTTCATGACGCTGCCTGGGAGGTTAGTTTGAGTCGTTTTTATGCGGGGATACACTATATGAATGGTGTCCTGGAAGGCAACAAACAGGGAAATTTTATAGGACAGCTAGTTATGGCTAAGCTGAAATAGAACGTAAAGTTTCCAGGCATGGGCCAATACTACGGTGGAAGATTTTTCGATTAGCTGATATAAAAGAAATAGTCTATTTATTCCGAATTAATCAAATGTGTTGTTATGAAGAATTATTTGCTTGTATGGGCCTCAATAATCTTCCTTTTATCCTGTAAACAAGAGAGGACGGGCCAGGAACTTCATACAATTTCTGGTGACGAATCCTTTCCTGTTACAAATGAGAAAAATCTGTTTACACAGCTGGATTCCACTGTCACAGGTATCACATTTGCAAACTTCATCACAGAAACCGAGGAAATGAATATCAATTTATATGGTTACCTCTACAATGGAGGAGGAGTTGCTGCAGGGGACATAAATAATGACGGATTGATAGACTTGTACTTCAGTGGAGGAGTGGTTTTTCACAAATTATATCTCAATGAAGGAAATTTTAAGTTCAGGGACATCACTGCCGCTGCTGGTGTGGAAGGTGGATATGGTTTCAAAACGGGTGTTACAATGGTTGATATCAATAATGATGGGCTGCTTGATATCTACATGTGCAAATCTATGGTGAGTGATCCAAACTACCGTAAGAATATATTATACATCAACAATGGAGATCTTACATTTACAGAGAAAGCAGAAGCATATGGACTTGCTGATGCCAGTTATTCTTCACAGTCTTATTTCTTTGATATGGATGCGGACGGTGATCTCGACATGTATCTCGTGAATCACCCATGGGACCTCACTGAAGCAAGCAATCTTAAAGTAGAATATAATCCCAAAGGGGAGATTGAAATGAGGAAAACGGAGGATTTCAAATACATCAGTGACAGGCTTTATGAAAATACGGGTCAGCATTTTACCGACATCACGCACAAAGCTGGTGTTGAGAATTCTGCATTCGGACTTAGCGCAGTCATTGGCGATTTTAACAATGATCTCAGACCCGATATCTACGTCTGTAATGATTATATAAAACCCGATTTTCTATACATTAATAATGGAGATAAGACATTTACCGAAAGCTTCTCAGATTTTTTCAGGCATTCATCCATCTCTTCCATGGGTTCCGATTTCGCCGATATTAATAATGACGGATACCAGGATCTGATTACGCTTGATATGCTGCCGCGGGACCATTATCGACAGAACATGTTAATGATGATTCAGAATTATGACAAATTTGATCAAATGGTCAAGCTAGGCCTAAATGCACAATATGTGCAGAATTGCCTGCAACTAAATAATGGTAACGGAACTTTTAGCGATATCGCGTATATGTTAAATACGGCGGCCACTGATTGGAGTTGGAGTGCATTATTTGCCGATTATGACAATGATGGATGGAAGGATCTTTTTATAACAAATGGATATAAAAGAGATGTGACAAATCTGGACTATGCAAGGTATGCCATGGATTCTTTGCGTAAAGAATATGCCGCCAGGAATGTGAGCATGGTGAAATGGGTCGAACAAATGCCAAGTGTTAAACTCCCATCTTACTTTTTTAGGAACAATAAGGATTTGTATTTCAGTGATGAGTCAAAAACCTGGAATAGCGGCTCCCCTGCATTTTCAAATGGTGCTGCCTATGCTGATCTGGATAATGACGGGTATCTGGATCTCATCATCAATAATATTGATGAACCTGCATTTGTATTAAAGAATAATGGAAAATCCTCACGAAGCAACAATTTTATCCGGTTTGTTCTTACCAATGTAAAAGGTAAAACTGCTTATGGTGCCCATATTCGAATAAATACATCCGATGGACAATTCCAGGAACAGGTTTACTATTCCACCCGTGGATTTTTCTCGAGCGTGGAACCCGTTGTGCATTTTGGCATCGGTAAAGCTGATTCCGTCACTTCTGCAGAGCTAATATGGCCGGATAAAAGTGTACAGGTGATCATGAATCCGCAAATCAATATCATACATCACATAACAAAGAATGCTTCTGTTTCATATAAACCTGTACAACCTAAAAAATTATTCTTTAAAGATGTCTCCGTAAAGCTTCCTCCTGAAGCGAGACATAAGGAAAATGAATTTATAGACTTCAAACGCGAACCCCTTTTACATCAGAAATACTCTGAAGAAGGTCCGGCGTCTGCGGCAGGAGATGTAAATGGAGACGGACTTGATGATGTCTTTCTTGGTGGCGCTGCCGGTTTTCCAGGAAAACTTTTACTTCAAAAACGTGACGGAGGATTTGCAATGGCTCAAACCACAATTTTCATAAAGGATTCACCTTTTGAGGATATTGCTGCAGCCTTCTTCGATGCCAATGGTGATGGATCAAAAGACCTGATCGTCATTAGCGGAGGTAATGAGCAAGCAATGAATAATCAATTATATCAAAGCAGGCTTTATATTAATAATGGTAAAGGCGAATTTTCGAAATCAGCAGAAGGTTTGCCGAAACAGTTTTCCAGTGGAGGATGTGTTGCTGCCGCTGACCTTGATGAGGATGGAGATCTCGATTTATTTATTGGCGCGAGGTTAAGCCCGGGTAGATATCCACTGCCGCCGGAAAGTAGCCTTCTACGAAACGATAATGGAAAATTTACAAATGTAACTGAAGAATGGTCTGAAGGATTAAAGAATATCGGGATGCTTACCGATGCAAGATTTGCAGATTTGGATAAAGATGGAGTTAAAGAATTGATCCTGGCCGGGGAGTGGATGCCAGTGACCATTTTTAAGAAAGTAAATCATAAGTATGTCAACGCCACATCGGACTTTGGAATTGCGGATTTGTCAGGATGGTGGTATTCTCTTGAAATCACAGATATCAACAGTGATGGTTATCCGGATATTGTTGTCGGTAATCTTGGTTTAAATTCACAAATCCAGGCCTCTAAAGAGAAACCGGCAACAATGGTTTATAAAGATTTTGACAATAATGGCAATATAGACCCGGTGCTTTGCTATTTTAAAACGGATACAAGTTTTCCGTTACAGTATAGAGATAGGCTTTTGGATCAAATGATCATCCTGAAAAAGAGGTTCACCCGATATCAGACGTATGCTAATGCAACACTTGAAGATATTTTTACTCCGAGCCAACGTGAAGATGCTAAAGTGCTGACGGCAAATACCTTTACCCACACGCTTTTCATCAGTCAGGGTGGTAAAAGTTTCATTCCGCAAGCTCTGCCGAGATTTACACAGATGTCAACTGTACGGTCGATTATTGGAGCGGATATAAATCATGACGGAACCATGGATCTTGTGGTCGGTGGAAATTTTTATGGTACAGATGCTCAGTTTGGACGTTATGATGCTTCCGTTGGTGCTATTTTAATTGGTGATGGGCTGGGCCACTTCCAGGTATTCGGTCCGGCAGATAGCGGTTTTTCCATTCCGGGGAATGTCAGAAGTATCCATCTTTTGAAAACATCGTCTGGTAGTAGCTTATTCGTTGTTCGAAATAATGACAAGAGTAGTTTATTTGATTTCGAAAACTGAACTGACCACTACCATTCAAATTATCGTTTCAATTTGTATAAGTATCCCTGTTTATCAAATGGAGATATCGTATCTGTTTTTACTTGATCAGGATGCGTGATCGTTCATTGGTTTTTAAAAATCACAGTGATTCCTTCATTAGGTGTGCTTTACTACAGACTCGACGCTAACGAGTATACAGCAACCAAGAAGATGATCATCATCGAGTAAGAAGCTGAAATAGCGACGGGTTTATAGAGATATAAATCAGTTATTGGGATGGCCTCTCTCCAATTCGTTGGAGGGAGGCTTTTCTTTTGCAGTATATCCTTAAAACAAGTTAGACTAGCAATCCAGGATTTATAATGATTTATTTGAGAGGGTTTTTATTTGATTTTTAGGAAACCGCAGGTGAATATCTTCAAGTTTTAGTTTAAAAAGACAATAAATTTATTAAACTGTTAATTAATAGCTATTAATATAATTATAATAATAATATATGTTAAGATAATATTGCAAAAAATTATTTCATCTCTAGGAATTCATAATATATTATATATATTTGTAATGTGTATTGAGTTAAAAATGTGATAATATCAAGTTATAAAAAATCATAATATGTAATCCGGTCCCATCCCAAAGACACGCTTCCCAAAAGCAGTAACGACAATTGATGAACCCAAATAGTCTCTTTTATGAAAAACCTAGTTATCTCTGGTTTTAAAAGCAGCTTATGCTTTTTGGTGTATTGCTTATTGATTTTAATAATCACTATTCCTACTAATGCCAGGTCACAGGGCTGTGTGATGACTTGCCCCCCAAATAGTCCTCCTGTCCAGATAAACCTGTCCTCTGCATGCAGTGATATTCTTACTTATCAGCAGATTGGAGTAATCATAACAGGCTGTAACGGCCCTATAGATGTTCAGATATTCGATAATGGAGTTCCTATCGGAAATGTGGTCGATTCCAGTATGATAGGTAATACCTACATGGTCATCGTCAGCGATCCATCCTCCGGACAATCTTGCATGGCATTCATTATAGTCATGGATAAACAGGCGCCGGTTGTGCAATGTCCGAATGATGTCACGCTGGGTTGTAATACTGATCTTTCAACGTACACAGGTTTGACTCAGGCAAATGTATCGGATTGTTCCGCCACACAGATTAATTTCGATGACGTTCTGCTGAATTCCGGGAATTGCCAGGACAACATCATCTCCCAATACCTCAGAACGTATACCATAGTAGACACATTTGGAAATGCCACGACGTGCGAGCAATTAATTTCCCTGGCAAAAGCTAACCTGGCAGATGTAGTCTTTCCACCAAATCTCACTGGATCGAATGCTTTGTCATGTTTTCCTCCTCCCAACACGTCTCCTTCAAATACAGGTTACCCAACTGTTATGGGACAGAATATTATTAATGGAACATTTTGCAATCTGAGCGCAGTTTTCTCTGACATCACGGTGCCGATTTGTACAGGTTCTTATAAAATATTCAGAACCTGGACAGTATATGATTGGTGTCAGAATAATATTTTTGTGGATTCCACTCAAATCATTGAAGTAGTAGACCGAACGCCTCCAGTCGTAACTGCTCCTGCAAATATGACGGTATCCACAGGTCCCACAGATTGTACTGCTGATGTTCTGTTACCTCCGGCTTTGATTACAGAGGACTGCTCTACAAGCTGGACAGTTAGGATGGAAGGGTCTTTTGGTACCATTTTTACTAATGGGGGACTCATCTCAAATCTGCCCGTAGGCAATCAAAGAATTATATACAAAGCCACCAACGACTGTGGACTTGAGGGGGTGGATACTATGTATGTATCAGTGCAGGATCTTCAGCCTCCTACCCCTGTTTGCAATCAAAGCCTCAATATTCCTGTCAACAATGTGGGAACGACCTTAATCCCTGCTTCGATCTTTAATGCTTCGAGCTTTGATAATTGTGGTCCGGTCTACTTCAAGGTCAAAAGAATGATTTTACCGGTAGGGTATTCATGTGCAAATCCCGGTAATCCAAATAATTTATTTGATGATGCCGTTCAATTTTGCTGTGCGGATATTGCAAATAATCCAATCATGGTGATTCTGCGAGTATATGATTCGCCACCTGTTCCGGGACCCGTGTCCGATATATATTTATCAGGTCATTTTAATGATTGCATGGTTCAGGTGGAAATACAGGATAAGTTGCCACCGTCCATTATATGTCCTACAGATCTGACGATAAGTTGTCAGTTTCCTTATACGCCAGAGAATCTGAATGTTTTTGGTACGGTGGCATTAACTGAAGCAGCCAGGAACCAAATATGCATAGATGATCCCGGAGATTTTTTTCCAGGTATTCACTGCGTAGGAATTGACGGATTAGCTCAGGATAATTGTGGCGTAACTATCTCTTCATCTGCAAGCATTACAGTTAATAATTGTGGTGTCGGGAATATTGTAAGAACATTTACAGCAACTGATATAGGAGGCAGAACATCAACTTGCCAACAAGTCATAAGCATAATTAATTATGATCCATTTAATCTTTCTGATATTACCTGGCCCCAGGATCTCACGACTACAAATATCTGTGAAATTGATTTATTAGATCCGGAGGATTTGTTACCACCATATAATGAACCTGTCCTGGCAGAAGGACCATGTGATTTGGTAGGTGTTAGTTATGATGATGATGTGTTTGAATTCGCTCAGGACCAGCCTTGCTTTAAAATATTGAGGACCTGGACAGTGATAGATTGGTGCCAATTAAATACACCCGGAGGAGGAACATGGACACACTTGCAGATTATTAAAGTCACCAACACTACGCCTCCTGTGATTGCGCCTATTGATGATATATCTACATGTTCGTTTGATCCGGCTTGTGGAGGATTGACACTTAATTTTACTGCTTCAGCCACTGATGATTGTTCTAACACTTCTTCCCTTAGTTGGACATATTCAATTGATGTGGACAATAATGGTTCTTTTGATTTTATTTCTCCGGTTATAACTGGAGGAACAATTGCATTTTCACAATACCTGCCTATTGGCACACATCGCATACTATATAGTGTGTGGGATCATTGTGGTAACATTTCCAGAGAAGAGCAGATTGTCAGTATCGTGAGTTGTAAGCCACCTTCAGCGAAATGCATAGATGGCCTAAGTACAAATCTTATGCCGATGGATTTAAACGGGGATGGCATTGCAGATTGGGGAATGGTGACACTTCAAGCATCCATGTTTGACGCAGGCAGTGACCATCCTTGTGGAAATGAGGTGACGGTTGCTTTCAGTGCGGATCCAAATGATGTCACCAGAGTATTTGATTGCGGAGACATCGGGCCGAATGAAGTGGAATTGTGGGCAATAGATGAAAATGGACTTACAGATTTCTGCATCACTACGGTTGACATTCAGGATAACAATGGAATTTGTCCCGGACAGTTAAATGGAACAGGTATAATTTCGGGAAACATTGCAGTACCAGGTTCAGGTAATCTGGCAGGAGCAATGGTTTATCTCGATGGTAGCAATTTGGCAGGAACGCCTACAGGATCAAATGGATATTTTGTTTTCCCTGCGATGCCTTTCGGTGGCCAATATTCTGTAAGGCCGGTCAAACTGGGAGATGCTAGAAATGGCGTAACCACTATTGATCTTCTTCAGATTCAAAAACATTTATTAGGTATAAAAACCTTCGAAAGTCCTTTCCAGTACATCGCTGCGGACGCTAATAGTAGTAAGAGCATCACGGCGATTGATATCATTCAATTGCGAAAATTGATCCTTGGATATTATGATGAGCTTCCTAATAGTCCATCATGGCGTTTTGTTGATAATTCACATATATTCCCTGATCCTCAAAATCCATGGATTTCCCCATGGCCGGAAACGTATGTGATCAATCCATTCAGCACCAACATGAATGATGTCGATTTTGATGCTGTCAAAATAGGAGATTTGAATCGATCGGCAAGTACACAAGCAGGAAATGTGCCTGTTCTTCCGAGGACCGATTTGCTTTGCGAAATACAATACATAGTTACTCAGGAGCCTGAACAAGATGTGTTCAAGGTTGAAATGAGTTTAGTTGATGCGGAGCAATATAATGCAATCCAATTTTCATTTGATTGGGATGAAATCGGATATCAGCTTTTGGATTGGCATCCCGGTCAAAACCTGTCAGCAGAGGACATTAGAATACCTGAATATCCAGGGCAGAATGCTTCAGTTCTTTCATATACCACAGGTAATTGGGGTAGTGGCATGATGCCAATACTTACCATGTGGGTAAAACAAAAATCTTCGAATGTTCTTCCCTTTAAGCTTTTTCTAAGGGTAGACCCTACAGCACCACTAGCTTATATGTCAGGCCAGGAGAAGCCGATACAACTTCAGATATCAGGCGTAAAAACCAATAATCTGCAAATAAATAACCGTCCTAATCCATTCAAAGATCAGACCTCCATATTCTTTATGAGTATCCGGCAGGAGGATGCTGTAGTACGTTTCTTTGATCTGAATGGACGAATTGTATTTCAAAGGAATGTCCAGTTGATGGAAGGCGAAAACGAATTTGTTATTCACGCATCTGAATTGGAAGGTGCTGGAATGTACACGTATGAAATTAAATCTGAACTGCAACATAGTACGAACAGAATGATAATAGTGAATTGACCTGGTGGGGTTAAACCTCCCCACCAGATTTTATAATTGCGATTTCTTCCACTTTTAAAATTTAAAACTTATTGCGCACGGAATGCTACGGCTGCATTCCAGGCGGTATAGGTATGACCGTTTTTAAACAAATATTAATTGTAATAGTAATGGAAACAATACGTACTTCAGGATCGGCTCTTTCAAAGACACGCCAGGCGATGATCATCGCTTCCTTATTTCTTCTTGCTCAGGCATACACTGTTTCTGCGCACGCAGGCAGTACAGCTGGTACTCCTCAAAGTGAGAATTTAAATAATTGGACTATTTGCTGGGATGGAGTAGAATACCGGGCCGATGGTAATGCAAATTCAGAATCTACATTGGCACTGTCATGTAAACCCAATGTGAATGTATCCCTCGGACAAGGTGGATATGCAGTACTCACAGCTTTACTCTTAGTCAACGCCCCTGCTTATCCTGCCAATCAATATGATGTAGATATAATGGGCCCATTGAATGACACCGTTTTTTGTGCCCAATTAGGTCAGGATGTCATGGTATTGGTGACGGAGTTGCCCACAGGTAACGCGTGTATGTCATCTGTACACGTAGAGGATAAACTGAAGCCTATACTTGTTTGTACCAGTGATACCTTGCCGTGCAATGTAGACATTCCCAGCATAAATTTTGAAAGCTTTATTGAATCTGTCTCTGACAACTGTGATCCTGACCCAACCCTTTGGTTTTCATATACCATTCAAAATTTACCATGTAATTCAAATGGATTTACGCAACTCATATCTGTTATCTGGACCGCAACAGACCAATCTGGAAACAGCTCGACCTGTCAGGATATAATTTATCTTAAAAAGCCTCAGATCAGCCAGATCATGTTTCCTGCAAACATAACAGTTAGTTGTGTGAATGTAAATATTGATCCATCAGTTACAGGAGAGCCCACGTTTAATGGAGAGCCCATAAGTTCAACGTGTCAGATCATCGTTTTTCATACTGACCAGGTGATACCAATGTGTAATGGTTCCCAGAAAATACTGAGGTTGTGGACAGTTATGGATTGGTGTACGAGTGGTCAAATGACGCATGTTCAGGAAATTCTCATTCGGGATAATGTTCCGCCGGTTCTCATCTGCCCAAATAATGTAACTGTCAACGCCGGACTAAATGGCTGTACGGCAAAATATACACTTCCGTTCCCATCTGTTAGCGATGCGTGTTCAAGTCCAAATATGATTGATATTGATTTCTTTGTGAGTGGTGTACCCGGCATATATTCTCCCGGAGACATGGTTATTTTGGGAGTCGGCATTACTGTTATTACCGTCAGAGCTACTGATCCTTGTGCAAACTCTACAATGTGTTCTTACAGAGTCACTGTCAGAGATAACACTCCGCCTACCATCATATGCCCGGGTAATGTAACCGTGGACTGTAATGCAAGTACCGCACCTTCAAATACAGGAACCGCCATCGCAATAGATATTTGTGATGCTACACCAACTATAACCTATAGCGATGTTACTGTCGCTACAGTGAATTGTGCAGTTGGTTATATCATCATGCGTACCTGGAAAGCAACAGATCACAGCGGGAATATGAGCACCTGTATGCAGACTATCGTGTTAACGGACAATACACCTCCGGTGATCACATGCCCCGCTAATCTAACCATAGCCTGTACAGCCAGTACTGCTCCTGCTAATACGGGAACTGCAACAGCATCCGATCATTGTGACGCAACACCGACGGTTACTTTTACTGATATTTCCATCGGAGCCGGATGCCCGCAAGAACAAACGATCAAAAGAACATGGAAAGCAACGGATGATTGTGGAAATTCAAGCACCTGCGTTCAGACTATTTTTGTTGACGATAATTTAGCTCCTGTCATCTCATGTCCTCCAAATGTGTCGATCGAATGTTCTGCTTCAACAGACCCTGCTATCACGGGAACTGCCACAGCGACTGATAACTGTGATACCACGCCGAACATTACTTTTTCAGATGTAAGCAATCCAACCGGGCCGCAGGAATTTACCATCACCAGGACTTGGCAGGCTACAGATGATTGTGGTAATTCAAGCACCTGCATTCA
>JBDSPM010000216.1:0-3267 GCA_039930325.1 Saprospiraceae bacterium | reverse complement strand
CCGTTGGGGTGATGGGAGATGAAAGAAGTTATGGTTTCACCATTGCGCTGAGGGCAGTTGACTCTGTAGATGGGATGACTGCGGAATGGAGCAGGTTACCTAATGAATTGCTGGCTGAGATATCCAGTGAGATAATGAATAAAGTAAAAGGAATTAACCGCGTTGTCTATGATATCAGTACAAAGCCGCCTGCTACGATTGAATGGGAGTAGCAGCGCAGTTTTCTGCCTCATGCTCATATCTTTCCTGGCGTGTTCTACATCAAAGCGAACAAAAAAAACAGAACCTCCCGTACCACCAAAAACGGAAGAAAAAGTAAGAGTGTATGATCCTGTGAGTGGAACCTATATTCTTGTTCCGAGAGATGCGGTGAAAGTTGATACTATCAAGTGGTCAGAAGATCCGGCGGTTCCTATCATCTCCGACAAAGAAACTAAAGATGACCACCCAATCACAAAATCCAGGTATGATATCAGCCTGTTAGTCCCTTTCAATTCAGACCACTACTTTATATTCGGAGACCAGACAGATCCGAAGCTGAATCGTTTCCTGCAATATTATGCCGGAATGAAAATAGCCTCTGAAGAATTTGAAACGGCTGGAAATTCCATTTCTATACATTCCTATGACCCGGGAGCTTCTACTATTGAATTAGAAAATATCCTTAAAACCTATCCAATCAAAAATTCGGATGTAATAGTAGGCCCGTACGAAAAAGAGCATATCAAAGAAGTAGCGGAATTTGGATTGAAGAATGAAAAAATAGTAGTATCACCCTGGTTACCGGCATTTACTATTGAAAAAGAAAATCCGTTTTTTATCCAGGCTGTACCGGGCCTAACTACACACGCCGCAGCTATTATGGATTACATAAGCGATGAATACAGAGGAAAAAAAGTTTACCTCGTAGCGAGGAACAATCCCGGAGAAATCAACCGGCTGCAGTTTTTTAAAAAAAACAGCCATGTCAAAACCGAAGACCTGATCGTTGATGACAGATCTATGGCATTGCAACGCACAAATTTAAGTACACTTCTCGATGACCAGGGTACAATATTTATCCTTCCTTATTATTCCCGTTCGGATGAAGCTTTTGTCAATTCTTTCATGCGAAAATTGCACGCCGATAAAGAAACTAAAGAAGTTATTGTTTTTGGATTGCCTCAATGGACAAGCTTTAACAATTTAAATGCAAATTATATGGAAAGCTTGTCGGTACATATCAGCAGCTCTGCTTTTGTTGATGTAGATCATCCATCTTACAAGGACTTTCGTACCCGGTTCTTTAATGAATTTCATACGCTTCCGGATCAGCAGGCTTTCATTGGTTATGATCTTTTGAAGTGGTTAGGGAAAACGTTGACAGAGAAGGGACCTTCAGGACTCATCAGTGGCACATCTTTCGGAAATTATGGAATGGCTACCGGCTTTGATATTAAACCAGTTTTTAAATCTGCTGCGTTGAAACCTTCAGAAATGAAAGTGCCATTGTATTACGAAAACACCCGCGTCAGAATTCTAAAATATATCAACCAGGATTTTAGCGTTGCAAAATAATCTAGCGAAGCTCAGAAAGGGCTTTTTCTATTCTTGCAGCAGATTCCCTGATCTTTGATTCGGACGTTGCATATGAAAGGCGAATGCACCTGTCATTCCCGAAAGCAGCACCGGAGACTGTACTGACGGATGCTGTTGAAAGAAGATACATGCTCAAATCATCAGCATCCTTTATCACCGTTCCATCTTGTGCAGTTTTGCCAAAATATGCTGACACATCCGGGAAGATGTAAAATGCGCCCTGCGGCCGGTTGACCAGTAGCAGAGGAATTTGTTCAAGCAGGCTGATGATCAGATCGCGTCTTTCATGAAAAGCTTTGGCCATGTCTTTGGTTGGTTGCTGATCCGCATCGAGCGCTGTTACGGCAGCTTTTTGTCCAAAAGAGGTCGCCCCGCTCGTCACCTGGCCCTGGATCTTTGTGCAGGCTTCTGCTATCCAGGCTGGTGCAGCCATATAACCTAATCGCCATCCGGTCATCGCATATGCCTTGGACATACCATTGACGATCACAGTCCTGTCCTGCATGTTGTCCATGGTTGCAATGGTGACATGTCGATCGGCAAAGTTGATATGCTCATAGATCTCATCTGAGATCACCAGGACATGTTCGTAAGACTGAAGCATCAAAGCGATTGCTTTCAACTCATCGTAAGTGAATACGCTACCACTTGGATTGCATGGAGATGAGTAAAGAATAAATTTAGTGCGATCTGTAATCAATGCTTCTATTTGATCAGCGCTGCATTTGAAATCGTTTTCAATATTGGAATATGCAATGACAGGAACTCCTCCTGCCATCCTGATGATTTCATAATAGGATACCCAATATGGAGCAGGCAGTATCACCTCATCTCCGGGATCAAGCAAAGCCATACACAGGTTATACACACTTTGCTTTGCTCCATTCGAAACGACAATTTGGTTAGGCGTGTATTGAAGGCCATTTTCCCGCATGAATTTGCGAACGATCGCTTCACGCAATTCAGGCAATCCATTGACAGGCGTATATTTTGTATATCCCTCATCAAGCGCTCTTTTGGCAGCTTCTTTGATATGAGCAGGGGTATCGAAATCAGGCTCGCCTAGGCTCAGGTCAATGACATCCTGGCCCTTTGCCTTTAGCTCTCTCGCCAACTTTGCCATTTTCAGCGTCGCAGATTCCTGCATTTCCAGTACTAATCTAGAAAGGGAGAGTGTGGACATATCACTATTCATCATCTTGTGGGATATTATTTAATTTGGTGCTAAGTTACCAACTCAATGAATAAAAAATCAGATGAATTGATCAGGCGTCAAACCCTTGCTCTCTTAGGGGGTGGGCAGGAACGGATCGATCAGCAACATACAAAAGGAAAGTTAACAGCCAGAGAGCGGATTCAGTTACTTTTTGACGAGGGTAGCTTTGAAGAAATCGGGATGATGGTGGTCCACAGGACTTCTGATTTTGGCATGGATCAGCAGCAATTCTATGGAGATGGGGTAGTAACTGGATATGGGACGATCGAAGGCCGATTAGTCTATGCGTATGCACAGGATTTTACTGTCTTCGGCGGGGCTCTGTCTGAAACGCATGCAGAAAAAATCTGCAGGATCATGGACCTCGCTGTTGAGAATGGAGTGCCTATCATAGGCTTAAATGACAGTGGGGGAGCACGCATCCAGGAAGGTGTCAGATCGCTGGGTGGATATGCGGATATATTTTACCGGAA